>NZ_JAUIZJ010000012.1:0-148005 GCF_030435535.1 Bradyrhizobium sp. WYCCWR 13022 | reverse complement strand
CTGCACAAGAGGTCGGAACGGTTCGGGAAGGAAGAGAAACAATCTGCGGGAATGGGCGGCATCGTCCCGGCAAAGCGGTCAAGCGGTGCGGCGGGTCCAGCCGTGGCAGCTATGTGTGCCGGATCGGAAATCTCCAGCACGTGTTCGAAGGTTTCTGAGAGGACCGTCCGCCTCCTCTGCTCTGGTGAGCATCATCCATCGTCGAGGGTGCTTATTCTGCGACCTGTTCGACGACAAAAGCGCGGAAAGTTCATCCCTCGTTTGCCGCGGCCGTGAGAACGGGGCGGGACGGCTCTCCGCCCGTCCTTTCCGGCTCGATCGGGCGGGTCTTCGAGATGAGCGTCAAGCGCGTGAATGTTGACGAGCCGATGCAAACCGCGCCCAGCCATGCGAAGACCTCGCGCCAAGCCAGCGACGGCGCTCCGATCTGTGAGAGCGCGAACACCACGTGATAGCCGGCAACGGCCGCGGGAACGACGAACACGGCCGCAATTGCAAGTCGCAGGGCCACGTGGCGGCTAAGGGTAATGGCCAGCTGGCCGGCTGCGAGTGTGAGCACAGCGCAAACTGTGCCGACGAGCAGTGCGCCGACAATGCCCGCACCGCTGTTGAACGCCATCAATCCGATATTGATCGCAACAAAAAGCGCAGCGCATAGACCGCTAGCACAACGATCAGCCAGCAAATAGGCCGATACCAGCAATATTGAGAAGAAGCCCGAGGGCGAGCATGGTGGTGGCTCCAAGGCACGCGTGTGAGCGCTCGCGCCTTCCACCACCACCGCAGCCCAGCCGCCGACGTATAAACAAAACGAGGCGGAGTTACGGCGGGTGCGGCCTCGCCACTCGTCGGTTGACGGCAAGACGGCGCTCACGCGCCGCCAAACTTCCAGACCGGAATGCCAAGCCGCTTTGCCTTATCGGCAAGGTTGTCCTGAATGCCCGTGCCGGGGAAATGCAGGACGCCGATCGGCAGCAGTTCGAGCATCGCGTCATTGCGCTTGAAGGGCGCTGCCTTGGCGTGTTTGGTCCAATCCGGTTTGAATGCGATCTGTGGCACTTGCTGGTTGCCCATTTGGAGCCGATCAGCTCGGCGCCTTTCGGTGAAGCGCTGTGCAGCAGAACCATGTCGGGATGCTTGGCGTGCACCTTGTCGAGCCGATCCCAGACGAGGCTATAGTCGTTGAAGTCGAGCCCACCGGTCAGGGCGATCTTCGGACCCGGCGGCACCATGATCTCGGTTTCCGAGCGGCGCTTGGCTGCGATGAAGTCGCGGGAATCGATTATCGCCGCGGTGAGCGTGCGATGGCTGACCAGTGATCCCGACCGTGGGCGCCAAGCAGACCCCGTGTGGACTTCGAAGCGCTCGATCGCCTGGTCGCGGAAGAGTTCGAGACAGTTGCGGCGCTCGATCAGCGAGATGCCCTCGGCGGTTAGGCGCTCAAGCTCGACCGAGCGCACTTCCGAGCCGTTCTGCTCGCGCTGGCTCTTCTGCTGCGCCTGTTCGTTGACGTCGAGCTGGCGCTCGATGCGTTCGACGGCGCGATGGAACAGGTTGACCGTCGGCCAGAGGAGATCATCGAGGTCGGGCTCCAGCCGGGTATCGCTCAATGACGCAACCAGCGCGTCAAACATGTCTGCAACAGCGCCGGTAATGATCCTGGTCTCCGGTAGCGGCCTTGGATCGGGCTGATCGTCGAAGGGACGGTATAGGCGCGACTCAGCCTCTCATTCATGCCATATCGCGCGATCTCCGCCTCGACCCTGGGGATTAGAATCAGATCGTCGTGAGTGTCGGGGATGAGCGATATTGACTGGAAATGCATAAGAACTCTCTGCGGGTTGTTCGGCGACTGATTTCAGTATCAGACGACCATTTCCCGACCGTTTTCATCATTCACGAGTTGATACACGACCGCTACAGACGATCAATGACCAGCCCTGGTAGGAATGTCCCGCAGCCAATGAGGTCCCGTCGTGCGGGCCCATTCTGGGCTACCAACTTCGGCAGGTTGATGCTTGCATTGGATTGGCATCTTGTTTCGCAGCTGCCAGCTGCCGGCGGTACTGTGCAAGCGCGCGGGCGCGATGTTTTGTAGTCGCATAGTTGGCGCAAACAATGGCACTCAGATTTGCCGTGAGGCCCTCATGCGGACAATCGTACTGGACGATCGCGGCCACGCTTGGGACGCATGTTCTTCAGCTCTGCGTAAATGTTTTCTACACTACCCAGTGACCGAATTCGATTTCCTGAGTTATCTCATCAATAATATGGGTTTCGTGACAGTTGCTCTGTTCCGCCCCGGGTCGGCACAGATACGAATCCGGTTTGAGACTGCCACCCCAGTCAGCGTTGCTGCGGCGATCAATCTTGTCAGCGACCTTGGGGTGGAGCGAATGGTCATTTCAAATTCGGTAGACCTCGCCGACAAGTTGTTTTCAACTCGTTCGCAAGCGGTCACATATATAAATCAGCGGCTAGGCGAGCCTTGCCAGCGAGCGGCGACAAACATTCGATACAGGCAGATGCCGATTGAGACTTTGGTAGGCTGCCAAGGTCCACTATCCATGCTTTTGTCCTACTGGGACTGTTCGGACCGAACCGCCGATCTGACAGCTCTGAAGAAGGCGTTGTGCTCCCCAGCCGCGGTCAGGTTCGCCGCAATTGAGGCCGTGGCTGGTCGCCTCACCATTATCGATCTCGGAGCCGGCTTCGAAATCTTCAGCAAGACCTGGCGGGAGAATGCGCCCGGCATTCCGGTTGATGAACAACCGGATTATGAATATGGGCGATGGGTGCATCGTATGTACGAGTCCGTCCTAGAAACGCACCAACCTCGCCTAGATGAGGTCGATGCCAAGATTCTTCGCCCCCATTTGAACGACAAAGTTCAGCTGTCGTACCAACGCCTGATTGTTCCTTTCAAATACGGAAGGCGAGGAGTCACTCGTCTGATCGGCGCGTCGCTAGTGAGACAATCAATCAAACTCTCCAGCGAGTCGTAGGTGACGTGCCCATTAGGCCGCCTCACATCAGGAGGTCCGCCGGGAGTCGACCAGTGATGATCATCGATGCAGTTAAACAGCTGTCAGACCTGATGAAGCAGCCCATTCATATCAAGTCTCCCCGCAACTGTTTGGTGATCACATGCCAACAGCGCGCGATTCAGCAGTTCTTACCTTCGGCTTGAGCCATAACAGCCTGGAAATCCGCAAGCATCTCGTGGCTCGGCATCCAAACGAGACGCATCGCAGTACCCCGAGCGGCGGGGCGATAAGTTGATCCTGGACAGATCAATCCTTGTATAATCGGCATGACCTGCCACTCATCCGGCAGCGGTTAGAGGCTCAGGGTTTTGTACGCTGAGCGGCGCGTGTGTAGCAGCGGACGATCGGCGGAGCTGGTCGGGTTTGCGTAACCGGTCGTCCTTGCGGTGAGTTGGACGGCATAGGCCGCTGGGTGAGGTATTTAGCGACGAGTGAGGGCGCCGGATATCGTAGTCAGCGACCCAGCGGACGATCTTGGCGCGGGTGTCGTCAAGATCGAAAACGGGGTCTTGTTCAGGAGTTCGTCACGCATCGAGCCGTTGGAGCTTTCGATGAAGCCGTTCTGCATCGGCTTTTTGGGCGCAATGAAGTACCAGTCGATGATTGTGTCCTTTGCACCAGGCAGCATGGCATTGGAGGTGAAACTCGGTGCCATGGTCGGACACGATCATCCGTAGCTTGCCCCGTCGCTCGACGAACGTCAGCTCGCGGGCGACGCGCTGGCCCGAGACCGACGTATCCGGAACAGCCCCCCGGCACTTTTTGGTCACGTCATCGACGATGTTGAGAATGCGGAAGTGCCGTCCATGCCGAACTGGTCATGAACGAAGTCCAGCGACCAGCGTGCATTGGGCCTGGCCTGCACCAGAATCGGGGCCGGGTCCCCACGGCCTTGCGGCGAGCTCACCGCTTGCGGACGCGAGTGCTTCTTCCCGATAATGCCGGTAGATCCGGCTGATCCCCCATGGCTCTGCTTCCCGTCGTAAGAGGACGAACACCCGGCGGTAGCCGAACGACCGCCGCCGCCCGGTGGCGAGATCGCGCAACCGGCCGCGCAGCTCCGCATCCAGCGGGCGGCTGGACTGATAGCGGATCATCTTCCGGTCCGCGCTGATGATTGAGCAGGCGCTCCGCACCGACAGGCTCATGACAGCCTGCAGACGGCAGCGCGCGTGGCGGGGGGGCCCCCTCCCCTTCTTTGAAAGGAGCTCGCGAAGGGCAGCCGCATCGAATCTGCTCGGCCAGAAGCTTCTTCAGCTTCGCATTCTCCTCCTCCAGCGTCTTCAGTCGCTTGACCTCGATCCGCCGCCAAGAAACACGGTCCGTCTGGCGAGGCCTAACACGCCTCAATGTTGCATCGCGATCAGTTTGATTTGGTAATTAAAGCTGTCGGCGACGGCCTTGTGTATTTACGAGGCGGTCTTCGCGCCCCACTCACCATGAGATCGTTTTCTTACGCCCCGATTTAGATTTTCGGCTCGGCGTCCGCGTTGGCGGCCAGTTCGCGCAGCGCGCGCCGGTACTCGACCGGCATCACCTTGCGGAATTTAGGCAGCCATTCCTTCCAGTTGGCAAGGATATCGGCGGCGCGCTTGGAGCCGGTCGCCTTGGCGTGGCGCGAGATCAGGACGTGAAGCCGCTCGACGTCGGAGTCGAGCAGGTTCTTGAAGACGTCGACCCGGCCATGCGCCTCGAGGTCACCGGAGTGGTTGTAGGTGCCGGCGTTGATCAGCTCTTCCGACAGCACCGGCTCGAGCTCGACCATCGACAGATTGCACAGCTTGTCGAAGTCACCGGTCTCGTCCAGCACATAGGCGATGCCGCCGGACATGCCGGCCGCGAAGTTGCGCCCGGTCTTGCCGAGCACGACCACGATGCCGCCGGTCATGTATTCGCAGCAATGGTCGCCCGCGCCCTCGACCACCGCCACCGCGCCGGAATTGCGCACGGCAAAGCGTTCGCCGGCGATGCCGCGGAAGTAGCACTCGCCCTGAATGGCGCCGTACATCACGGTGTTGCCGACGATGATGCTCTCTTCCGGCACGATGCCGCTGTTGGCCGGCGGCCTGACGATGATCTTGCCGCCCGAGAGCCCCTTGCCGACATAGTCGTTGGCTTCACCTTCGAGCTCGAAGGTGACGCCCTGCGCCAGCCACGCGCCGAAGGCCTGGCCGGCAGTGCCCTTGAGGCCGACATGGATGGTGTCGTGCGGCAGCCCGGCATGGCCGTAGATCTTGGCGACCACGCCCGACAACATCGCGCCGGCAGAGCGGTTGGTGCTGTTGATCTTGGCCTCGATCTTCACCGGCGCGCCGCGGTCGAGCGCAGGCGTCGCCTTCTCGATCAGCGTGCGGTCGAGCACAGCCTCCAGATGATGGTTCTGGCGCTCGGAGTGATAGATCTTCTGGCCCTTCTCTTCCTTCTGCTTGACGAACAGCTTGGAGAAGTCGAGGCCCTTGGCCTTCCAGTGCGCGACCAGCCTGGTCTGGTCGAGCAGCTGAACCTGGCCGACCATCTCGTTGAAGGTGCGGAAGCCGAGCGAGGCCATGATCTCGCGCACTTCCTCGGCGACGAAGAAGAAGTAGTTGATGACGTGCTCGGGCTGGCCGGTGAAGCGCTTGCGCAGGACGGGGTCCTGGGTCGCGACGCCGACCGGGCAGGTGTTGAGATGGCACTTGCGCATCATGATGCAGCCGGCCGCGATCAAGGGCGCGGTGGCGAAGCCGAACTCGTCGGCCCCGAGCAGCGCACCGATCACGACGTCACGTCCGGTGCGGAAGCCGCCGTCGACCTGGACCACGATGCGGCTGCGCAGCCGCTCGCGGACCAGCGTCTGATGGGTCTCGGCAAGGCCGATCTCCCACGGCGAGCCGGCGTGCTTGATCGAGGTCAGCGGCGAAGCGCCGGTGCCGCCCTCGAAGCCCGCGATGGTGACATGGTCGGCGCGCGCCTTGGCGACGCCCGCGGCGACCGTGCCGACGCCGATCTCGGAGACCAGCTTGACCGAGACGTCGCCCGTCGGGTTGACGTTCTTGAGGTCGTAGATGAGCTGCGCCAGATCCTCGATCGAGTAGATGTCGTGGTGCGGCGGCGGCGAGATCAGGCCGACGCCCGGCGTCGAGTGCCGGACCTTGGCGATGGTGGCGTCGACCTTGTGGCCGGGCAGCTGGCCGCCTTCGCCGGGCTTGGCACCCTGCGCCATCTTGATCTGCATCATGTCGGAGTTGACGAGATACTCCGTGGTGACGCCGAAGCGGCCCGAGGCGACCTGCTTGATCGCCGAGCGCATGGAATCGCCGTTCGGCATCGGCTTGAAGCGGTCGGCTTCCTCGCCGCCTTCACCGGTGTTCGACTTGCCGCCGATCCGGTTCATGGCGATCGCGAGCGTGGTGTGCGCCTCGCGCGAGATCGAGCCGAAGCTCATCGCGCCGGTGGCGAAACGTCTGACGATGTCCTTGGCCGGCTCGACCTGGTCGAGCGGCACCGGCTTGCGCTTTTCTTCCTCCGCGTTCTTGATCCGGAACAGGCCGCGCAGCGTCAGCAGACGCTCCGACTGTTCGTTGAGGATCTTGGCGAAGGCGCGATAGCGCTCCAGCGAATTGCCGCGCGCGGCATGCTGCAGCAGGCCGACCGACTCGGCGGTCCAGGCATGGTCCTCGCCGCGGCTGCGATAGGCATATTCGCCGCCGACATCGAGCGCGGTCTTGTAGACCTGAGCCTCGCCGAACGCGTCGGCATGGCGGCGCACCGCCTCTTCCGCGATCTCGCCAAGACCGACACCCTCGACGCGGGTATGCGTGCCGGCAAAGAACTTGCCGACGAAATCCGCCTTGAGGCCGACCGCGTCGAAGATCTGCGCGCCGCAATAGGACTGGTAGGTCGAGATGCCCATCTTGGACATCACCTTGAGCAGCCCCTTGCCGATCGACTTGATGTAGCGCTTGACGATCTCGTAGTCGTCGAGCGAGCCGGGCAGGCGGTCCTTCATCGCGATGATGGTTTCGAACGCGAGGTAAGGATTGATCGCTTCGGCGCCGTAGCCGGCAAGGCAAGCGAAGTGGTGCACTTCGCGCGGCTCGCCGGATTCGACGACGAGGCCAACCGAGGTGCGCAGGCCCGTGCGGATCAAATGATGATGCACGGAGGCGCAGGCCAGCAGCGAGGGGATCGGCACCCGGTCGGTGCCGACCATGCGGTCGGACAGGATGATGATGTTGACACCTTCGCGCACGGCGACTTCCGCGCGTGCGCAGAGCTCGTCCAGCACCTGGTCCATACCCGCCGCACCGAGGCCGGCGTGGAACGTGGTGTCCAGCGTGCGCGGCTTGAAGTGCGACTCGGCCACTTCCGGGATCGAGCGGATCTTTTCCAGGTCCGCATCGGTCAGGATCGGCTGACGGACTTCGAGGCGCTTGGTGGTGGCCATGCCCTGCAGGTCGAACAGGTTCGGCAGTGGCCCGATGATCGAGACGAGGCTCATCACCAGCTCCTCGCGGATGGGGTCGATCGGCGGATTGGTGACCTGGGCGAAGTTCTGCTTGAAATAGGTGAACAGCGGCTTGGCCTTGTCCGACAGCGCCGAGATCGGCGTGTCGTTGCCCATCGAGCCCGCGGCTTCCTCCCCCGTGGCCGCCATCGGCGTCATCAGGATCGCGATGTCTTCCTGGCTGTAGCCGAACGCCTGCTGGCGATCGAGCAGCGAGAGGTTGGATCGCACGCCCGTGGTCGGCACCTTCGGCAGGTCTTCCAGCACGATCTGGGTCCGCTCCAGCCACTCCTTGTAGGGATGGCTCTTGGCGAGCTCGGCCTTGATCTCGTCGTCGGGAATCAGGCGGCCCTGTTCGAGGTCGACCAGCAGCATCTTGCCGGGCTGCAGGCGCCACTTGGTGATGATCTGGTCCTCGGGGATGGTCAGCACGCCCATTTCGGACGCCATCACGATGCGGTCGTCCTTGGTCACGAGATAGCGCGCCGGCCGCAATCCGTTGCGGTCGAGCGTGGCGCCGATCTGGCGGCCGTCGGTGAAGGCGATCGCGGCCGGGCCGTCCCACGGCTCCATCAGCGCGGCGTGATATTCGTAGAAGGCGCGGCGCTTCTCATCCATCAGCGGATTGCCGGCCCACGCCTCCGGAATCATCATCATGACGGCGTGCGGCAGCGAGTAGCCGCCCTGCACCAGGAATTCCAGCGCGTTGTCGAAGCAGGCGGTGTCCGACTGTCCCTCGTAGGAGATCGGCCAGAGCCGGCTGATGTCCTTGCCGTACAGCTCGGAGCTCACCGAAGCCTGGCGCGCCGCCATCCAGTTGGTGTTGCCGCGCAACGTGTTGATCTCGCCGTTATGCGCGATCATGCGATAGGGGTGCGCCAGCGACCAGGCCGGGAAGGTGTTGGTCGAGAAGCGCTGATGCACCAGCGCCAGCGCGCTCTCGAAATCCTTCTCGTGCAGATCAGGGTAGTACTTGCCGAGCTGGTCGGCGAGGAACATGCCCTTGTAGATCACGGTGCGGCAGGACATCGAGCAGGGGTAATAGCCGGCGAGGCCGCGGTCGCGGCGCTGGTAGATCGCCTGCGAGATCGACTTGCGCAGGATGTAGAGCCGGCGCTCGAACTCGTCCTCGGTCTTGGCAACGCCATTGCGGCCGATGAACACCTGCATGCAGGCAGGCTCGGTCGGCTTCACGGTGACGCCGAGCGAGGAATTGTCGGTCGGCACGTCGCGCCAGCCGAGCAGGGTCAGGCCCTCCGCCTTGATCTGGTCGGCGATGATGCTCTTGATGACGTTGCGCCAGGCGGTGTCGCGCGGCATGAACAGCGCGCCGATGGCGTATTCACCCGGCGCGGGTAGCTCGAACTTGTTCTCCTTGGCCTTGCGGCTGAAGAAGGCGTGCGGGATCTGCACCAGGATGCCGGCGCCGTCACCGGCGCGCGGGTCGGCGCCGACGGCGCCGCGATGCTCGAGATTGCAGAGGATGCTCAGCGCATCCGAGACGATCTCATGCGACTTCTGGCCCTTGATGTTGGCGATGAAGCCGACGCCACAGGAATCCTTCTCCAGGCTCGGATCGTACAGGCCTTCGGCTTTGGGGCGGGAATTGTGTTCCTGAATCGGATCGGTCGTTTTCGAGGCGACCGTCGCCGACAGCTCTTCTGCCACGATGTTTCCGCGCTCGAATTGCGACCCGTTCATTGTATTCCTCTTTCGACATTGGGTGCACTCCAACTAGCCAGTTCGCATGCGGGTTCTTGCCGCCGTAACAGCACGTGGAGTTTGTCGACGTCCTTCTAGAGATCGAGCGCCTGCAGGCAATGTGCCACCGCCATTAGGTTCGCCTACGGCGAAAGCTTGTACGCTGGGTGCCTCGAAAATGCGCTCTTGAATGGATCGAGTTTCTTTGTTTGCACGAGCCTGGTGAGCCTGGTGAGCAGTAACGCGACGAATGAGATCGATTGCGCAAGTGCTGAGGCCGCCTTGGCGTCAGCCTCGACTGCGAAGACCGCGCCGACCGAAGCCAGCCCAATCCAGAGCATGCACGTGACAAAAAATGCACGAGATAGTCATGCATAGTTGCATGATGTAACAGGTTTAAACTGGGAATCTCCCGGATGACGATGCCAAGCGGTTCACTACTGCGCGCAGGTGCCGGCGCGTGCGTGCCGGTACAGACCCAGCAAATTCGCTCGGTGAACGCCAAGGCATCGCGCGCCCAATACCACGCCGCATCGTCTCGTTGAGACCGCGTTGCGGATCACATTATCGGAATCGACATTCACCTCGATAAGCAGGTGAATTCGATCCTGGTCAGCGGATCGACAAGATCGCCCTCGCTGGAGTTACCGAGCGTGAATCGGTTGGGCGTCTGAATGCCCATCATTGTACTCTCTGAGTTCGACTGAATTCGTGGGCGGCGCTTCCGCGCTTGCTCGTAAGGCATTTCAGCCCCATCACATGCCGCATGGACGAACGTCGCCATGGTGTTCTCAATACCGAATTGCTGCGCACTCTGGTCGAGCAAGCGTTAGGTGGTTTCCCCTTGCAGCCATTTTGTAGAGGCAATAGCCCTTGCTAGCCTGCTCGTCGTCCATTCTCGGCCAACCGGCCGGCATCGAAATGCCCGCGACGTTAGCACTTGTCTGGATGCGGTGGATTGTCTTGAGCCGCGAGGTACTTGGCCCTTACATTTGGCCCGCATTTGCCGGAAAGATTGCCTCGGGTTGGCCTCCAGCGGCCGCCATGATAGCCCGTCGCGCCGAGCGAGATCATCGACAGCCCCGCTTCCTTAAGCGGCGGTTTGCGATGATCCGCATAAAGCTCTCCAGGCAGCAAGTGCACTTGAGCCCGTGCATACAGATTACGCAGATGCGCAGCTTGGTCTTAAGAGCTCAGGCAGTACGGCGGCTACGAGCTGTCAAAGCCCGAGGCTCGCTGCAGCGGGACGGCATAAGTTGTGAAAACTTCGCCGCGTGATGCTCTGGCGCCTGGACTGAATGTCGAAACGCGCCGACGTTGTTCGAAGGACTTTGCAAGAAGTTGACCATCGTAGCTTGGCACTCTCCTCTACATGCATGCCCGGGAGCTCGCGAGGGTACAATCTCATGGTCGAAGCATTCTTCTCCCGCGCCTCATTGTCGCGGGAAGCGGTCAGATGTGGCGCTCATCACGAGAATGCCCAACGCTCAAAAACATCATCGCCGACCGCCACACGGCCGCCCCGTTTCCGTCGGAACGCAAACGCGCCTACTGTCTGGAACGTGCCAAACTGTTGGCGAACGCGACGGTACCTTTAGTGACACGGTCCGCAATGCGGCGCATAGGCGATCTGCTGAACAGCACGACGTGCTGCTCAGCAATCGGCCCGAGTTCCTCCGCCGCATTGAAGGAATGCTCCCGACGCGATGCTTCCGGTTCCGAGAAAGCGATCGAGGGCCAGCTCTAGCGAGTGCGGCGCCGGTTTGCGCGATCGGACTACAGCGACCCGAGCCGCTGTCGATAGGCCGCGGTGCATCTCGCGAAAAACACGGTTCCGATCCGGAAGAACTGCGCGCGAACTGGCACGGCACCACACCGAAGCTCGGGTTATCGAAAGGTAGATCCAGGCCGCGAAATCAAAGGGCCGCGGCGTCGGTCTCTCCGGTGCGGATGCGGACCGCGTGGACGAGATTGATGACGAAGATCTTGCCGTCGCCGATCTGCCCGGTTTTCGCAGCGGACGTGATGGCCTCGATGGTCTTGTCGACCTGATCAGAAGCGACAGCGACCTCGATCTTGATCTTGGGCAGGAAGTTCACGGCATATTCGGCGCCGCGATAGATTTCCGTATGGCCCTTCTGACGGCCATATCCCTTGACTTCTGTCACCGTGAGACCGTGAACACCAATGTCGGTCAGGGCGTCACGGACGTCTTCCAGCTTGAATGGCTTGATAATTGCCATAACCATTTTCATGGGTTCTATCCCCGCTTGGGCCCGGCCCGGAAGTGGCCGGGCGTTTCTCGACTTGTTCGCCACGACGGTAAAGTTTCACTACCCGAGCACCCAGGCTCTTGAGATCAAATCCCGTGCCAGATCGCCGCTTTGCCTAACGGATTATGAAAACGGGCGGGTCAGCGAACTTGCGCGATCGCGAGATCAGCTCCTGCTTGGCCGAGCCAAATTCCAGCGGGTCCTTAGTCAGCGGGCAGACGAGGATCTGCAGCAATTTTTGATCGAACACTATTTCAGGGCGTTCGGCGGACGCTGACATCGGCGTCTCCGGCATTGCCTCTAACAACGCCCCGGCGCATGCCGGCAAAAAAGTGGACGCCGCGTCGTCTCAGCGTTCATTGCTACTGCGTTTGCCCAGACGATGCGGAGACAGAAAAGGCGCAATGGTGCAAGGTCGCCGACCAGCTCCGCCAAAATTGCCCAAGCTTGCGCGCTTGCTGGCGAGGCTTGGACCGATGTGCTGGCCTATGTGACCTTCTCGCCGCAGCCCCGGACCAAGCAGCACTCCACCACCCAATCGAGGACCTTAACGACGAGATTAAGCGGTGCACCGAGGTGGTCGGCATCTTCCTGAACGAAGACGCCATCGTACGCCTGATCGGCGCGATCCCGCTCGAGCAAAATAATGATGAATGGGCCGTCCAACGCGGCTGTTGCATGACTCTGTAAACCGCTGCCAATGAATGATGCAGCCTTCAGCCTTCAGCCCTCCGGCAATCGCCAGCTGATCTGCCCGGCTCCTGCCTACGATCGCGGTGATCGCCGCCAGCGACACCACGCAACGGGATACGATTGCCGCGGTCGGGATACCCTGTCATTCTCGTAGCGCCGGAGCCCAAGGAAAGGATGCAGATGATACATGGGCCTTAGCCCCATCGACAAGCCCACCACCCGCTATCGTTTTCGCCTGTGGGTGGTCACGAGCATCGAGTCCCCTGTCCGTTCGCGGCAGGCTGAGCTTAGGAGAGCCGCCGAGCTCAAGCGCCGCAACGGCATGGGCAGCAGGACTTTAGGCCGTTCCAAGGTCACGAGAACGAAGCCTGCGGCAGATCGGCCGTTTGTCCATCTCTCTTGTTGAGTCCGAGTCATGGAGGAGGGGATCAATCGGTGCGGAGGCCCGCTTGGGCGCAAGCTGTATTTTTCAAGAGTCTCGGGAATTCTCGATGGCGGGGTTGATCCTGCGGGCATTAGGAACCGGCAGATTGGTCGTCTGCTGGCACTCGGGTAGGTTATCTTTTTTAGAGAACACCCCAGGCTCGGTAACGCCCTCGTCCAGTGGTCTCGCGCAGACCAAGCTCATTTACGAGACTCAATGCTGCACGCGGTGTGATATCCAGCTCTTCTGCGATCATGCCGGCAGAAACGACTGGCCGGCTGAAGACGTAATCGATAAGCGCCGGCAATTTCGACGTCGATCGATGGCCGGCCACCCTTCGAAGCATCAGAGTGCGTTCGTTCAGCCACCTGTCGTGCGTCTTCAGGCCAATCTCACCAGCGGCCGTGATGGCCTCAAGCTCCGCGACGAGACGGGTTGCAAGGTCGCGCGAGCGGCGTCGCTCACGCGGGATCGTCTTCAGCCCCTCATGCAGGCAAGCCAGGTGTGAGCGTGCTTTTCTCCGATGACCTAGCAGCGCAGACGTAAGCAGCTGGCCAAGCCAGGGTCGGTGCTGAAGGGGCTCGAGACTGCGCCAGCTGTCCGCGGCAATGGCCGCCGCGAGCGTCGGAGGCAGGCTCCTGCTTTGCTGAAGGCCGCGTCTCCAGACGGCAAGACGCTTTTCTTCGTCCCAATCGGGGTCGTAGACCAGTGGATCCCGCTCGGTCATTCGACGGAGATCGCTGGTTAAGATCTGGTCGGTCTTGGCGATCGCGGCGTCGATTTCTGCGAAAGCCTGCGCGAGTCCGTCATTGCTCTGAGTTACAGAAGAGTAGTCGTGGGTTCTCGGCACATGGCTGTCCTGCTCCGCCTCATGATGCGTAGTTCCGATGTTCGGCGGTTCGCAGTCCTCCTCTTCTATTCCATTTGTGCCGGCTAACCCGCGCAGATCGGTGATCCCGACGGACGAGAGAGCCCAGTCGGGGCCCTCGCGGTGAATGCGCCGGCGGGCGCGGAGTACATCGCGAGCTCGGCTCAGCTCGTGAGTTGGCGCACGAACATCCATGCCAGCGTCATGAAGAACGAGATCTTCGAGGTGGACGAGTTCGCCTTCCAGCCATAGAGTGGCGCATGCGTCGGTGAAGTGCGTCCGACTAATCCAACCGTCTCGGATTGGGCTTTTCGCAAGGCGCTCATCTAGACGGGCTAAAGCATCTTCCGCGGCTGCGAGCGGAAGTGCAATCGCCGACCAGGGCAACGGTTCTGGTATTTTGTAGCTACTAGACAACGCCTTGATAACTTTGATGAGAATCGGCGACACGGAAGCTATCATGTCGCTAATTTCCGTCATAGCGACATAGCTTCAACTGCTATGATGAGCGTGCAAGCGTTAGTGCCGATCGGTCTTTAAACCGATGTCGGAGTCCTAGCCTCTATTCTCCTTCCTCGGCCGTCCGCCTGTAGAGCTGTAGAGCAACCCGGTTGGCATCATTACTACCGGCGGGGGCAGTTGCTGGGCGGCTCATCTACAAGCGGCGATGGCCCCCCACTGGGCCCCGCATGAGTCTGGCGCATGATTAGGCAGTCTGTAGCGGCGGTGCGAAGGTCATATCGAGAACTACCCCTCGCGGAGATAGCAGCCAGATTTGGCGAGTAGGCGTGGCAACGGTCGTCTTGAAGAGTTCAGTTCCGACCAGCTAACGGCGTATCGGCGGATGGTCAAAGAACGGTTACGAGACTTCTTCAAGAAGGGTTCGAACGATTAGCCAACCGTAGTTCGATTTGGAGCTTCGCGGGCCTTCACTCGCTCTGGCCAGTCGTGAGAACGCCTGTATCAAAGGCCTAGATTGAGCTAGGCTGTGTTGTCAGCTGACAACGTTTTGCTGCGAAGTGTTGGTGTCGGATTCACCATTAAAATGCATTAACCATGTTTCGCCGGACGCGCGGGCTACAAGTGCTCGAATGGGCGACCCGTCGGAATTCTGCAGATCACCTAGGAGGTGTTGTCAGCTGACAACGCCGACTCGCCTGCTTTCTCATCGCGCCTCTTTTGCCCTCCCCCACATCGCACAAGATGTTGTCAGCTGACAACAGTACGGGGGCCGACCGCAGACTACGAGACAAAGGCTCTTGAGCCGGTTCCGAGCGGGGATCGTCTCGAGCGGGATGGATCCATCCGAGCGGTAAATTGCCGGATCAACAATGTAGTTTCCTCAAGCGCCTTACCCGACCAGTCCATCTGTGTCGGTTTGGGGTGCAGTCTAGTCCCCGCTGGGACTGTCGAGGCTCGACCAAAAGTTGGAGGCCCCTTCGGGGGCAGTGGCGTGGTATGCGAGTACTTCAATCGCGCGGGTTGCATGGTCCACCGGGTTGATTCCTGACATTTTGGACCGGGCTGATGCCTGACAATATTCGATCATTGTTCTCCTGTCTGCGGCGTTTCCTGCGCGATGCGGAGCCGCGCGCGCGGCGGAGCAAAGCGCAGGAAACGCCGCTCGCAATTGATCAGCCCGAGATCGCGACCGCAGAAGCGCACGAGGTGGCCGCTAGTGTCGTGCTCACAGAGGCCGACGAGCTCACCTGCGAGCGCCTCGCCAACGAAAACGTGCTCGCCGCGCCATTTGATATCGCCGGTGGGACGCACCCGGCGAACCTCGTGATCGGCGTCGTACCAAGGGTCATCGAGACGGCGTGGCAAGGTGCGCGAGGGCGACTGCCAGAGTTTGACGGGCGGCATCTGGTCGAGCGCCTCATGTGGCCGCTCCTGGTTGAAGTGGTGGCGGAAGGCATCGAAGCGGCGTTGCTGCTCGGCGACCGTTGCCGCGGGCGGCTTCGTGGTCTGGGCCTTCAGCGTGCGGTGCATGCGCTCGTGCCGGCCGTTGTCCTGCGGGCTCGCCGGGGGGATGTAGCGCGGTTCGATACCGAGCTTGAGCCACCATACCGAGAGCGCCGAAAGGCCGCCCGCCCCCGTCGATCCAAACGGTGCACCATTGTCGGAGCGGATCGCGGCGGGAAGGCCGATGTCCTTGAAAACACGTTCCAGGGCGCTCCTGACGCCCGCCCCCGTCGGATCGACGATGCGCACTTCGATAAGATAGCGGCTCGCCGCATCGGTGATGGTCAGCGGATCGCAGCGGTTGCCGTCGCGGGTTCGGAACCAGCCCTTGAAGTCGATCGCCCATTCTTCGTTGGGTGCGCTTGCCGGCGCCGCCACCTCGCCTTGCGCAATCGCCCGGCGTCGGCGCCGACGCGCCTCGACCAGGCCCTCACGCTTCAGGATGTCGCCGATCGTCGAGGCTGCCGGCCAGTCGACCTCCGGCCGCTCATGCTCAAGCCATGCCTTGATCTTCTTCGGGCCGAAATGCGGAAACCGCTGCCGCGTCGCGACGATGCGATCGGCCAGCCGCCCCGCCGTCGCATGCGGGCAACTCGCCGCCGCGTGGCTGCGCTCCTCGAACCAGCGCCGCTCCCCGCTCTCCCGACGCCGCTTCCAGACGTAGAACGTCTCTCGGCTGACGCCGTGCCGCGCGCACAGCTCCGTCACCGAAAATGCCCCCGTCTCGTACTCTCGAAACAACGCGACACGCTCCTCCACAGGACTGCTCTCCCTGAAAGGCATCGCCTGATCCTCCTTCGAATCAGACGAGCCTTGCCTGTCAGGAATCAACCCGGTCTAATCTGTCAGCACTCAGCCCGGTCTGTACCCATCCAGCCCCCCGCCCGGCATGCAAGCAGCGGGTGGCGCATTCCTCGCTCGTGCCGCACCATTGCCCGCTTGATGGATTGGACAGCGCAACGCGAACGCTAGCGCCATTCGCCGTCTCCAGGCGTCATCCGTTTCCCTTGCCGCTAGTTGTCCCGCATGTTGTCAGCTGACAACAGTGCCGTGGCAACCGTGGAGCGTGGGGTCCGTTCACCTGCCGCTCGTTTCGCTAGGCTCAGAAGCCCCGAGCGACCAAGGAGGAGTCCGGGGTGGCCCAGGTAGCCCTGAACCAACGGCGAGCATCAGAAAACCCGCCAACTAATTCACCGCTCGGACCTCTTCCGGAGTTAAGGCGGTGAGGAGGTCATCCGTGGTCATGGCGGGTGGTTTGGCCTCGGGCCGCGTGCGGACGGTACCATGTTATAGCGGGTCCTAGGCGCGTGGCCGCTCGCGTAGCGAAGCCTGCAATGCGCTCGGTCTTTCCCGTTTCTTTGTGGCCGGGCCTAGTGACCGCCATTCTCTCCCTTGGCGAAGGCTTGGCGCGATAACAAAGCCGTTGTCGCTCATGCCGGATGTTGAGGCCGCAAAAGTAGGTGATGACATCGTGTTGAGAAAGGCACCGCACCTTTCCTCGTCACGGCGGATTTGGGAAAAAGCCAGGCACGAAGCTTCGCGTCGCGACGCGGATGAACTCATGGTTGGCGCCGCGGCTGTCCCCTTTTGGGAATCATGAGTGATGCGATAGCCGGTACTGAGAATCTGGCGAAGCCTCTAACGTCGGTACGGAAGCCCCGCCGGGCTGAGCGGCGCTCCGGCCCGCCAGTTCCAGATCCGTATGCGGCTTAATCCAAAGCGGGGCAGGATGCGGCCAACGCCGGCCGGTGACACCTTGATCGCTGGCGCTGCCGCGCACAATGCCTCGACGGCTAAGGTGGCTGTGGGTGGCGGGGGGTCGGCGATGAATGGGTCTGGAGGAGCGAGCGCGCAAAGTTAATCCTTTCATTCTTGCGCCGACTCGGGAATCGTGTTGAGTCTGCAGACGGTAATCCGCCGTCTGAGCTGCAAAAACCGTTTTGGATTGGAAAGATGAGAGTTTTTGAGACAGAGGAGGGGTGGCCGGAGACAGCGAGCGCGCGCATTTCCTGCCATGCCACTCTACTCTCTGGTCAACTCCGCTCGTTGGGCGCCGCCCTTTTTCCACCAGCGGCTGCCAAGACTCTTCGCCCGTTCTCCTCCGGAGAGGTGGCCAAGATCGTTCGCGTGTCAGACGGCTATTTGCGGCAACTTTCCCTCGACGGCCTGGGACCTGCCCCCGCGATCGGTCATGGCGGGCGGCGGTCGTATACCTTAGCTCAAGTGAATGAGCTGCGGGCCTATCTGGCTGCAGCCCGCCCGCGGGAGGCAGTTGATTTTCTCCCACGGCGGCGCCCCGGCGAAAAGCTTCAAATCATCACGGTCGCTAATTTCAAGGGCGGCTCGGCCAAAACAACGACCGCCCTGTATCTGGCCCAATATCTCGCCCTTTCCGGCTTTCGAGTTCTGGCCATCGACCTCGATCCGCAAGCCTCTTTGTCGGCCATGTTCGGCTATCAGCCGGAATTCGACATTGGGCAAAGCGAAACCATTTACGGCGCCATCCGCTATGACGACCAGCGCCGCCCCATGCGTGAAGTTGTGCGGCCGACCTATTTCGAGGGTATAGGCCTAGTGCCTGGCAATCTCGAACTCATGGAGTTTGAGCATCACACGCCGCGCGCCATGGTCGAGCGCCGCGAACGTGGACATGATCTTTTTTTTCGCCGCCTAGCGAGCGCAATCGATCAGGTAAGCGACGACTATGATGTCGTGGTGATCGACTGCCCACCTCAGCTCGGCTACCTGACGATGGGCGCTTTGAATGCGGCGACGGCGATGCTGGTGACAATCCACCCGCAGATGGTCGATGTCGCATCGATGAGCCAATTCCTTCTGATGACGTCGGATTTGATGTCCGTCATCGAGGAGGCGGGCGGCCGCCTCGATCACGATTTCATCCGCTATGTGATCACGCGCCATGATCCGAATGACGTGCCTGAGGCTCAGATCGTTGCGCTGCTGCGCAATCTGTTCCGCGAAAACGTGCTGCAAGCGACAGCCTGGAAATCCACTGCGATCTCCAATGCTGGCCTGACAAAACAATCGCTCTATGAGCTTGACCGCGGATCCGTCGGACGCGGCGCCTATGACAGGGCGGTTGAATCTGTCGATGCTATCAATGCGGAGATCGTGCAGCTGCTGAAGAAGGTGTGGGGACGATGAGCAAGCGCACGGATGCTATCAGGGGGCTTTTTACTGCCGCACCTCAGACGAGTCCGTTGTCAGCTGACAACACAGCACCAGCGCCGCTGGCGCGGGTGTCGTCAGGTGCTGTGCGCTCGCTGAAGGAATCTTTCTCAGAAGTTGAGAAGGAGAATCAGGAGCTTCGGGACAAGCTCACATCTGGCGCGACGATCGTAGAGATCGATCCCGGTCTGATAGATCCCTCGCCCGTGTCTGATCGTTTTCGCGACGACGACACGGCTTCTTACGAACTTCTCAAGCAATCGATTTCGCAGATCGGCCAGGAGGTTCCTGTCCTCGTCCGCAAGCATCCGACAATGCCGGGACGATATCAGAGCGCTTATGGTCATCGCCGGGTGCGTGCCGCGCGCGAGCTGGGTATTGCCGTCAAAGCGATCCTAAAACCGCTCTCCGACGAAGCCCTCGTCGTGGCACAAGGCCTTGAGAACGCGCCGCGGGAGGATTTGAGCTTCATCGAGCGCGCGATGTTCGCAATGCGCATCGAAGATGCCGGGCACAAGCGCGCAGTCGTTCAAGACGCGCTCGCAGTCGATAGGGCCGAAGCGTCAAAACTGATTGCGGTTGCGAGATCCATTCCGCCCGACATTATCGATGCTATTGGCAAGGCCCCAAAGGTTGGCCGCGGGCGATGGCAGAGCTTTGCTGATCTCTTGGCGGATGCGTCGGTGATCGACCGCGTAAGGGCGGCGATCGGGGACGACAAGTTCGCCGGCCGTGAGTCAGACGACAGATTTCTGACGGTGTTCTCGGCCGCGAATAAACCTGCTGCAACTCGCCAATTCGCGCGATCGTCTGCTGTGCTCGCCTCAGATGGACAGCGCATCGCTCAGGTCCGTCAGGGCGATCGAGAACTCAAGTTGACCATCGACAAGAAGGTCCCGGCGTTGTTCGCGGACTTTCTTATCACCCAGCTTCCGAACCTGTTCGAGACGTTTTGCAAATCGGACAGATCCGAGGAGACCACCGGGGCTTAGCCGCCTCATGAACAACCGCGAACCAGGAGCAGCACGGCAAAAGAAAAAAGGCCCCCGCAACGTCACCGTCCCGGAAGCCTCTCTTCGTAGTTTGGCGACTAAAGAGAATCACTTCCGCGCACCATAGTCAAGAGTCTTGTGAGAGACGGCGCCGTTTCGGCGAGCAGATTTTCTTTGCCCGCATAAGGCAAAGACATGCAATCACGTGCCCCAACGACGCCCTTTGGGCGGCGCTCGTTGAAGCTTGCCCATGTGGCAACACAAGTCGCAGTATCGACCAGGCCATCGGAAAAGATCGTCCATAAATGGAAGATCTTTCAGGCCATCTGCATCGCAAGGCCGCGCCTCGGTATCTCTGAGCGTGCGCTGACGGTGCTGGATGCTCTGCTCAGCTTTCATCCCGAGACTACGCTCACGGGTGAGGGTGACCTCATCGTGTTTCCGTCAAACAATCAGCTGACGCTGCGAGCTCACGGCATGCCGGTGTCCACGTTGCGGCGTCATCTCGCTGTGCTTGTCGACGCCGGGCTCATCGTTCGCAGGGATAGTCCGAACGGCAAGCGCTACGCTCGCAAAGGCAGCGGCGGTGACATCGAGCGCGCCTTTGGCTTTGACTTGTCGCCACTCGTCGTTCGCGCCGAAGAGTTCGAGAGGCTGGCTGAGGAAATCAAAGCGGAGGCTCGTGCTATCAAACATGCGCGCGAGCGCATCACACTCTGCCGTCGTGACATCGCCAAGATGATTGCAACGGGCATCGAGGAAAACGTGCCGACCCACAGGGAATGGAAGGGGCCGGCTGATTGGGACGAGGTGCATCGGGCATTCCGTTCGATCGTCGAGACGATTCCACGCCGGGCGACCTGCCAAGAACTTGAGGCGATCGCCGACGAACTATCGCAGCTTGCCGACGACGTCCTCAATCTGCTGGAAACTCACGTCCAAGCAGCAAATATGAGCGCCAATGAGTCCCATACTGAGCGTCACTTACAGAATTCAAACCCAAACACTCTTACTGAACTTGAACCTAGCCTCCAAGAAGGCAGGGCGGCGAGTACCGAGCCGCAACCACAACCGGCGCGATTTGCGGAAGGCTCCTATCCTTTGGGTATGGTCTTGAGCGCATGTCCAGACATCGTCGACTACGCCAAGGGAGGGATTTCAAACTGGCGCGATTTCATTGCGACTGCGGCGGTCGTTCGATCCATGCTTGGCATCAGTCCCAGCGCGTGGGAGGAGGCGCAGAGCGTCATGGGGGAGACTCAGGCTGCAATTGTGGTCGGCTGCATCCTGCAGCGAGGGGAGGTCATCCGTTCAGCCGGCGGATATCTGCGGGGGCTGACGCGAAAAGCCGAGGCCGGCGAATTCTCGCTCGGGCCAATCCTAATGGCGCAGATCAACTCACGACTGCACGAAAAACGAAGGGCCTAACGGCTAGTCTAGGTAAGTGTCTCTTGGGCCCAGCGGCTCGGGCCGTCGCAGGTTTGATGTTGAGGTTCAATTTGAAGAGGTCTTGGCTAACGGACTGGGCGCGAAGGCGACAGCACCTCAAGAAACGTCAGGCCAACATTGCGTACGGGCTAATGAGCGGTGACACCCACAGATTAGATCGTATGCGCCGTCGTTTTGCAACGACCTCAAGGCGCCTGATTCGTTCGCCGCAGCGCAGCAATTATCCGCCGCCAATTAAGCCCTTCGAATCTGTCTTGGCCTTGCATCGCTGTCTTTACGTCATGGCGCGCAGCCACGGCTGGCGCCATGGCGTCGACCACCGCCGGTACGAACTGCGGAACGTCCGCTTTTGTTGCCGGCGCCAGGTAAACACCTGTTGCGGTATCAGCCCGTGTCGTCGGGCATCTCGTCGCCGCCAGCGCCCACGAGTTTTGGCCGAGTGATATGCCTCGATAATGCTGCGCCGCGCTCGAGCATAGCTCTATAAGCCGCGCGACCATGCGTCCGCGAGTCTAAACGAAATGCTCAGGTCCGAGAATTATAAGGCTAACGTTTCTCATCTGCGACCTGCCGTGTGGGTAAACAAAAACCTGATCTGACGATCAGCCAAGGCACGAAGGCAATGCGCAACGGAACCAATCGTGCCGGCCGTTTAGACGGTCCACGCCTAAAAAAGGGTAACCCCGGCATTGCTGCCAGGGTTTGTGCTGTTGGATTTTGCTCAGCGAGATCCCGGATCGGCGGTACACCGCTTGCGCGCTGCACCGCGTCCGGGACGACTCGTCGTTAGAAGTCCATGCCGCCCATGCCGCCGGCGGGGGGCATCGCGGGGCCGGCAGCGGCCTTCTTCGGCAGCTCGGCGACCATGGCTTCGGTGGTGATCAGGAGCGCTGCAACGGAGGCTGCGTTCTGGATCGCGGTGCGGACCACCTTGGTCGGGTCGATGATGCCTTTGGAGACCAGGTTGCCGTATTCGCCGGTCTGGCTGTCGAAGCCGTAGGCGTACTGGTCCTTCTCCAGGATCTTGCCGATGATCACCGAGCCGTCTTCACCGGCGTTGATCGCGATCTGGCGAGCGGGAGCCGACAGCGCCTTGCGCACGATCTCGACGCCGGTCTTCTGGTCGTCGTTCTTGGTGCGCAGGCCCTTGAGCTGCTCGGAGGCACGGAGCAGGGCGACGCCGCCGCCCGGGACGATGCCTTCCTCGACAGCCGCGCGGGTCGCATGCATCGCGTCATCAACGCGATCCTTGCGCTCCTTCACCTCGACCTCGGTCGCGCCGCCGACGCGGATCACCGCGACGCCGCCTGCGAGCTTGGCAAGACGCTCCTGGAGCTTCTCACGGTCGTAGTCCGAGGTGGTCTCCTCGATCTGCGCCTTGATCTGGGCCACGCGCGCCTCGATGTCGGCCTTCTTGCCGGCGCCATTGACGATCGTGGTGTTCTCCTTGTCGATCATCACCTTCTTGGCGCGACCGAGCATGTTGAGCGTGACGTTCTCGAGCTTGATGCCGAGATCTTCCGAGATCGCCTGGCCGCCGATCAGGATCGCGATGTCCTGCAGCATGGCCTTGCGGCGATCGCCGAAGCCCGGAGCCTTGACGGCCGCGACCTTCAGGCCGCCGCGCAGACGGTTCACAACAAGCGTGGCCAAGGCCTCGCCTTCGACGTCCTCGGCGACGATGACCAGCGGCTTGCCGGTCTGCACCACGGCCTCGAGCAGCGGCAGCAGCTCGTTCAGCGAGGAGAGCTTCTTCTCGTTGATGAGGATGTAGGCGTCGTCCATCTCAACGCGCATCTTGTCGGCGTTGGTGACGAAGTAGGGCGAGATGTAGCCGCGGTCGAACTGCATGCCCTCGACGACGTCGAGCTCGGTCTCGAGCGACTTGGCTTCCTCGACGGTGATGACACCCTCGTTGCCGACCTTCTTCATGGCGTCGGAGAGGAACTTGCCGATCTCCTGGTCGCCGTTGGCCGAGATGGTGCCGACCTGGGCGATCTCGTCGTTCGAGGTGACCTTCTTGGAGTTCTTCTGGAGGTCTGCAACCACAGCCTCGACCGCGAGGTCGATACCGCGCTTGAGGTCCATCGGGTTCATGCCGGCGGCGACCGACTTGGCGCCTTCCTTCACGATCGCCTGGGCCAGCACGGTGGCGGTGGTGGTGCCGTCGCCGGCCGCGTCAGCGGACTTCGAGGCGACTTCGCGCACCATCTGGGCGCCCATGTTCTCGAACTTGTCGTCGAGCTCGATCTCCTTGGCGACGGTGACGCCGTCCTTGGTGATGCGGGGAGCGCCGAACGACTTGTCGAGCACGACGTTGCGGCCCTTCGGACCGAGCGTGACCTTCACCGCGTTGGCGAGGACGTCGACGCCGCGCAGCATCTTGTCGCGCGCTTCAACCGAGAATTTGACTTCTTTGGCTGCCATCTGGAATTTTCCTTAAGGTGTTTGACTGGAGGGAGGAGGGAGGCTCTTAAGCCGCCTTCTTCTTGGACTCGGCGACCTCGAGAACGCCCATCACGTCGCTCTCCTTCATGATCAGCAGGTCCTGGCCGTCGATCTTGACCTCGGTGCCGGACCACTTGCCGAACAGCACGCGGTCGCCGACCTTCAGGTCGATCGGGATCAGCTTGCCAGCTTCGTCGCGGCCACCGGGGCCGACGGCGACGACTTCGCCCTGGGAGGGCTTTTCCTTGGCAGTGTCGGGAATGATGATGCCGCCAGCGGTCTTCTCTTCTGCGTCGATGCGCTTGACCACGACGCGGTCGTGAAGCGGACGGAATTTCATGCAGTCCTCCTAATATTTGCACGAGTTGAGACTTCAACCTTGTGAGCAATCGATGCCTACGAGTGCTAGCGCAGACGCAGCTGAAATAGGACGGGGCTTCTACAGGAGCAAGAGCTTCCAGCAAAAAATCACACTCAGAAGTCGTCTCTGCCAGAATCATTTATCGTAGCTAACTGGCCCGGCCGCTATTAGCGCAGTGTGAGGTTGCCCTGCTCGGCCGAGGTCTGCACGATTTCGCGGCGGATGCTCTTGGCCTGGAAGAACGCTCAGACATTGGTGCGCTCGAGAGTCTTAGTAGTTGCTAAAGCCATTCTTGGTCTCATTGACTGCTCGGATACGGCTCCGGCCGAAACGAACCCTAGCGCTGATGAACGCGCGACGTAACAGGAGTTCGCCGGGCTTGCTTCAGTGGACGGAATTCTCATCGAGTTAGCCGCGACATCCGCAACAGCCAAGGAGTGTGAACAGGTTCGGGATGCCGTCTCGTTCTAGGCAAGCCGATCTTGAAAAATAGCGCCTTTTTTCATCTCGCTCCATCGCTAACCTTGGCAGTTGACCGGAGCTGGATGAAAGCGGCCAGGGGCCGGCGGCGACCTCTTCAAGGAGCTGAACGAAACGCCCGCGCGGGAGAACTGAATCAAGACGAGATCAGCGCTCACGCAAAGTTCAATCGCGCTTCGTCCGCCCTTCTTCCGCGGTGATGCTGATGATCGTATACGCATGCTTCTCGCGTCTTATATTGCGACGAGATGGGCTTCCGGGGAGGCAACGAGATGCAACGCCCCCGGTTTCACCGCATCTTCTTCAGACCGCTCGCGAAGAGTGGGGGCGGCACACGACTGGATCGGGGGATACGCCGAGTCCGCCCCCGCATCACCTTGAGAGGATTGGTGACGCGAGTTTGAAGGTAGCAAACAAGGCGATAGCGTAGCTACTGCAACTATCTCACACCAGGATGGCTCGCATGAGGGTTGAATCGGCCGTGGCGATAGGTTGTATGCTGTTGGGTCCTCGGGTGTCCCGGCTGTGCGGAGAGAAGAAATGCCGATTGTCACGACAGCGAGCGCAAGTGACGGACAAAGAACATTGCAGACAAGACGAAAGATGTGGTTCGGAGCCTAACATCCATCAGCAACAATGCTTCGATTTTCGCCGTTAGTCGCCCCGCTCAACGCGGTCTTCAATCTCGATAGTGCGTCAGACTGACCTCTTTTTGCGCTCTGATCTTCCCCCGAGAAAGCGGACGGGTTTAAGCGGCTTTTAGCTCCATCTCGATCGGAGGGATATATCCGATGGCGGAATAGAGCCTGGTTCGATTGGAGAAGCCCGCGATGAAGGCGAAGATGTCGCGCCGGGCTTCGGCACGGGTCTGGTACTGACGATGATGAACGAGCTCGGTCTTGAGGGTGTGGAAGAACCTCTCCATCGGGGCATTGTCGTAGCAGTCGATGCGTCAGGCCCGCGGCGGTAAGGGCCGCGCGATACTCGTGTGAAGCGTACTGCACTCCGCGATCGGAATGATGGACCAATCCGGCGTCCGGCCGCTGCTGGCGAAGCGCCATCGTCAGTGCGGAGGAGACGAGTTCGACCCGCATGTGATCCGGCATCGCCCAACCGACGATCTTGCGGCTGAAGAGGTCCATGACGGCTGCCAGGTACAGCCAGTCCTCCGCCGTGGGACGTAGGTGATATCGGCCAGCCAGACCCGGTTTGGGGCCGCGGCGGTGAAGTCGCGCGCGATCAGGTTTGGTGCGATCGGCAGATTGTGGCGACTGTCGGTGGTGCGGACGCGACATGGCGGCGCCATGATCGCCCGAATGCCATGCCGTCGCATCAGCCGTTCGATCCGGCCACGGCTGGCCCACGTCCCCGCGTCCGCAGGGCGGCGTGGACTCGAGAACTGCCGCTGGCTGCTCTCGCGATGGACCTGCCGGATCTCGGCATCGGCGTCGCCTGCGTGGTGGGCCGCCACGCCGCCGATGCCGGCTCCTGCCGGAATTTGTCTATCCAGCGGCGCAGCACCGCGCAGACCGAGCTCCTTGGCGACCGATCCGATCGATCGACCACTCGATACCGCCAGTTCAACGGCCTAGCGTTTGTAGTCCTCTGTGAACCATCGAAGTTGACGTTCTGGCATTCGATACCTCCGGGCTCTCTGAGCTACTACAGGTGTCCACTTATTCGGAGGAGGTGCAGAAGTCCTATCTCACGAGCGTCAGAAAGGCGCCGATGCATCAGCCGCTCAGAGCAGCCGTCATGGATTTTGAGGTGGTGCATGATCGCGTGCTGCGCGATCACATTGGCGTTCGAGGTCATATGTCCCTGCAACTTCCTGGCCGCAGAAACGATCTCCGGGGGGCTGCTAAATAGCCCAGTCGCCAGCGAGTGATCGCCAGTTCCTTGGAGAAAGCGTTGACCAGGATCGTCCGTGAACGTACGCCGGGCTGCGCCATGACAATCGATTCATGGCGCTCACGAGTGAATACGAAGCTGGAATAGCATTCGTCGGAAAAGATCCATAACTGGTAGTTGATGCGAGGCCTCCGATAGCTCGAAGGGTACTTCGATCATAGACTGCACCAGTAGGATTGTTGGGCGAGTTGACGATAATGGATTTCGTGCGCGGTGTACCAGCGGCGCGGATTGCGTCAATATCGGAATTATATCGGGGCGGGCGGGCATCAACGAACACGGGTTTTGCGCCAGCGAGAAGAACCTGGGACGGGAATGTCGGCCGGCAGGGACGAATGGCGATGGCCTCGTCACCCGGATCCAGCAGAGCCAACGCAACATTGAGCAGCCCTTGTTTTGCATCCGCTTCGAGACTCTAACTGCCGCTGGATGAACATTCAGTGGCAGGTCAGCAGTTATAACGATATCGTTCAAATGCCAGCCGATGCCGGTTTCCGATGACAGCTTTTCGGCAACGGCGCTGCGAAGCGGCGTCAGGCCGATGGCATCCGTATAGCGGTTTATCTTGGCCTTGATGGCGGCAATTGCCCCCTCGCGGGCCGATGATGGTGGATCGATGATCACTTCACCCGCCGCCAGATCGATGATCGGACGGCGCCATCGGCAGCTAACTTAGCTGCGTCACGAGCGGCGGCAGTGCCCGAACCTAAAAGCAAAGACAGTGGTTGCGCCAGCAGGCGCTCCTCCTGAGCTGATTGTGGTCTTTCACGATCGAACCACTCGGCCGCATTTCGCGATCTGCTCAGTCATAGGTCGCGCTTCGATTACGGCGAACTCCGCAGCAGATGAAGCCTCATAGCCACTCGAGATAGGCGCTCCCTCCTCAATCCAGGCAATGCGTCCTTTCGATTGAAAAGGGCAGCAGAACGTCCTCCCGCCGGAGTATCGGAAACCGCAACGCCAAACCAATGTGCTCGAAACCGCTACTGAGGCGGTGTTCACCAACAGCGCGCGAGCGACTCCGTCGTGGCCAATCGGCGTGGCACATCGGTGGAATGTGGAACCTGCGCGCCGGATGATCGTGTCAGCGAGCCGATCACGCCCTTCCACGCTAAAGGAGAGGACGCACTGACCGTGCTGCATTTCTGCGGTCGATTGTACAGCGCATTGATCACGTGCATTGGCAAGAACAGACTGTGATTCGGGTCGCATGCGGAATTCCTTGCAAGTGACGTGTGAGCAGTCGGGCGCACGTCGGTCAAATATTTGATGCACCGACGCCACCATATCAATTGATAAGTGTGGTAGTTGATCGCACAACCTGTAAGGCATTGGCTTCAGTGGAATGCGCTCTGCAATTCAAAGATCTTCGGTGCTGTCGATGGCGTAACGCCTGAGATCGTCGCATGCATGGCTGCGAGCTGCAACTTTCGAACAGACAAGCAAGAAGCTTTTCTGTGCGGGCCTTGTAGCTCCGGACTCGATGATATCGTGCAGGGCCGCAACGATTGTCGACCTCGGGGTAGCGCCCAGAATTGCACCTGGTTCATCGTCTTAAATGGTCGTGGTCTATTGGCGAGAGGGTTGCCGCGGTTTGTTTCGTGCGGAAACCCGGAAATCGAGCCACGATCCGACAGGAGAAACGATCGACCCTTTCATTAACGGAGCTGCTGCGGCGACATCCGTTGCCTGGCCGATCATCAGATACTTTAAGCGGGACTATCGACAAGGGCGATTGAACCGCAACAATCGATCGAGAACGAGATATCGGGTGGATGAAGACCTATCCTGGGTCAAGATATCGCTCTTCCGCGCGAGCGAGTTCGTCGTACCTTAATAACTCGAAGATCTCTTCAAGGGTCGCGATAGCTGGCTCAATGCTGGCAACGCCTTCCTCAGCGATAATGCGGCCGCAGACGTGCCGCATTGCCGCAGTCGCAGCTCGCATGGAGTGATTGGCCCAGATCACGGTAGAGATGCCGGCATCACGGTATGACGAGACCGGCGTTCGATAGTATTTTGTTGGAACGATTACGACAGGTCGGTGGTTCTGCCAGGAACTCGCGAACGAGAGTATCTCGTCCGCCGTGCTCTTACGCGAGTGAATGAGGATCGCGTCGGCTCCCGCAGCGGCGTAAGCACTAGCGCGTACCAGTGCTTCGTCCATTCCATGGCCGGCGATCAGGGCTTCGATCCGAGCCACGAGGACCAAGTCTTCCGCCACTGTATCCTTCACTGCCCGCAGACGGCCGGAGAATTCATCGATATCTGCGAGCGGATGCCGATCGCCAATGAACGAGTTCATTTTCGGAAAGCAGCTGTCCTCAAGCGCGACGCCGGCAGCGCCGCGCTGACGGAGTTTCCGTGCCAGCAGGCGTGCATTGTTGAAGTTCCCGAAGCCGCCATCACCGTCAACGAGCACAGGCAGTTCGGTCGAGTCGACGATCCGCTCGACCACGTCGACGAGTTGGCTCCATGATGCTTCGTTGGCATCTCGGTAGCCAAGAGAGGAGGCGATTGCGAGGCCCGACGCCCACAGACCTTTGAATCCCGCGCGCTTGGCGATTGCGCCGGAGAGCGCATCGTGAGCTTCCATGAGGAAGGAGAGGTCGCGGTTGGAGCAGATCTGAGCGCGCAGCATTTCTGCAAGTGAGGCGCATGGTTTAGGGCGGTTGCCGAGAACTGACTGTGATTGCATCGCGACTCCTTTGTTGGGACATGTGACCGGCGGACATTCTCGGGATGTTCTGCCAGTTCTCGATCGAGGTAAGCCGATCGCGCTCGTGTGGCTCAAGCGATAGCTGACATGCATTATCTAGATAAATGCTTAGACGTGGCAGTTGACCGAACGACCAAATTATTGGCGAGCGCTGTGGGATACTTCGGGGAGTTCGGTTAAGCCCTAACATCGCACCTGCCCTGATTAACTCGCCGATCTGCCGCTCGAGCGCTGCCCGCTTGCATACTCCCTTAACAGCCACTTGGTGGTTCTATAGCGGCCGACGTAAAGCTTGTAGTTGCGGAGCCGCGCCCGCCTCTTGGCGGATTGCCGGCCGGTGCTGCCGTCCTCGTACAGTGGCTCCATGCTTATGTCGAAGTCGAGGTATGGCATCACCGTAAGCTCGAGGAAGCGAGCGCCTTCGAAGTCTTTGCCGCTATGGGCTGGTTTGTAGCTGGCACGAATCAGCATCGAGCGCAGCAGCATGTGATCCTCGCCATAGATCTGGGTGAAGATCTTGCGCTTCGGCCAGACGATCGACCGGGCGATGATTTCATTCTTGCGTTCCACATAGGCGCAGGCCAAATCGCCGGCGCCATAGGCGCGCGCCGGGTGCTCCGTGGCATTGCCGTAGCCGCCATACTTGCCGAGCTTTTCGACCGGTCCTGACATGCAGCTGGACGGGCCGACAATATAGACATGCTCGATCTCGTCCGGTGTTCGCGCTAGCTTCAGTTCGAGGCCCTGCTGATCGGCCGCGAACAGGTTGGCGAGTTGGGTGATCTCGTCCGCGCCGACGAAGTCGGCAAGGTACTTCTGCAGGTAGGTTCCGACCTTCATCTGAGTGTGGAGGTCTCGCTCACCATTTTCCACGCTCTCGGTGAAGGCAATCTTGCTTTTGTCCTTCCTGGAAACATGCAGAAAATGGTCTTTGGGAATCTGGTCGGCCCACCAGACGCCGGACGCAAAGAATGGTTTTTGATATTCGCCCCGGTCGAAGCGGGCCTGCTCGCGGCAGCGCCAGTTCGGGTCCGGTCCCTTGCGCGGGATCAGTTTACGGTTGAGGGTATTGGAAAGCCCGATCTTTTTCGACCCCCGCGTCTCTGCGATGGTTAGCGCCGCCTTGCTGGCACCGTCGACGAACGGCACGAATGTCCCGGGGGCGGGCATTTCGACGATCTGGTACATCAGGCGATGCCCGGTGCCGGCGAGCTGCGCCAGATCGGCCTCTGTGATTTTATTGTCGCTCATGCGTCATTTTCACGCGTCTGAATACTCGCCCTTAGCTTTGGCGGTGAGGCGGAGCCAAACAAAAGCGCCTCTAAAGCCTTCTCAGTGCTGTACTTGGCCAGGGCCTGAATTAACGGCCGCACATAATACTGTCTCTCTTCTTCCTGTATGAGCTTCGAATCGCTCAGCGAGGTCAGTGCCAGTTCGATCAACTCGATCGCCCGTTCCTTGTTGCCGCTCTCGTAATAGTACTCAGCGATCGCCCCATAAGACCGGAACTTATAGCCATCGGCTTGCGGTGGATTCAGCCATAAAATGTGTTCAGCCAAATCCCTGCCCATTGCAAAGCGCTCGGCAAGGGGGAGGTGCGAGGCATCATTTGCCGGATCGAAGAGTTGGGTTAGAGCCACCGTCATCAATTCCTCGGACCCTTTATCGATCGCGTCACGAACCAATTGGCGCATGACGGGCAAGCCGGCCCGTAAGTCGCGAATTTTGTGAAGCAACAGATTGACATGAATCTCACGAAGGTCGATTTCGTCCGGCATCAAGACGAGCCCCTCTTGGACCGCCGAGAGCGCCGTCGTCCAATCCTTTGCCCACAGCGCCGCCCGAAGTTTAGCGTAGATTGGCGAGGTGGGCGTTAGCTCGCGGGCTACCCGTTGGTTCTGCTCAATCCGCTTCGCGTCGGCGGCTTTAGCTTCTTCGCTGGTTCGCCAGACCCCTTGAAGAACCTTCGGCAAAACATCATTGAGTTGCATTGGATGTCCTATGAACGCGATGTGGCCGTCGCGATCGACGACGAAAGAGATGGGAATCCCGGAGCAAAACTGGGGTCTCCCCAAAGCTGCTTCATCTCGCCTGTGAAGTCGAACGCAATCCGATAGTTCAGTTTCGGAGACGTTTCGGTCAACCACGCCTCCAACTTGGTTCTGGCCTCGTCCGCCGTTGGTGCTTCTTCGCCACATGCGACTCCGATGACCTCAACTCCGCAATCTTTATATTTCTCCTGCAGTTGAACGAGATAGGGCATCGCCGCCGTCATACATCGTCCGCACCTACTTGCCCAAAATTCGACAATGTAGACTTTCCCGCACTCGAAGTTCGCAAGGGGCTGGCCACGCAGCCAACTCCCCACCTTGATGGGAGGAGCCAAAGATTCCATGCGCAGCGCCACGTTGCTGTCCGACATATTATCAAACCCTACGCGACTTATTTTGACCGCTTGTCTCTAAGAAACGGGTGGAGAGCATCGATCGCGTGCGTGCACTCAGCACTCTTAGTACTGCGTGTTTGCAATGAGTGTGCCAGCGGTCGGAGCGCGTTAGGCCTATGATCGCACTTTTGAAAACCCCCCGGCGCCCAATTCGGGCAGTGTTCTGAACCAGACGCGTTTGGCGCCAATGTCACAAACTAGACACAGATCGCGCCTTGCGCCGCCTACAAACACTGGTGTGGCGGTTGTGAGCCGACTTACAAGTATAGCTGGTGAGCTAGACGGATGGTCCGACAAAGACGAACAGTGTGTCCGCCAGCATGGCTTGCTTCGATAGCTCCGACCAGCGCGCGACTTCGTTGTGTTGCACGTCTTAGGTTTAAAGGCATGCAGAAGGGAGCTACGCACGGCATGAGAAAAGCGGGGTAACGAGGCCAGTGCCGAAGCATGCCAGAAGCTCTCAAGGAGAGCGATATGCCGCGAAGGAGATTGCAAACATATCCCATTTCGTCAGCCCGACGAGATCGACGACCCAGTGACCAATGTCCTGCGCGCCGCGGCAACTTCTGGGCAAGCTATCACGAAATTATCTTGCCACGGTAAAAGGAGTTGAAGCCGACGAAAGCGCCGTGTCCTGTGGCATGGTTATGGTCCGTCGCGAACGATCAGGCCGGCAGCGGCCCGATCGAAGTAGCGCGGCCGAATGTCGCAACCGCGGGGCGGCTCGAGATGGCGAGCTGATTCCTGCGTGAGGTTTGTCTGGCGCCGAACCGGCGTCCGGCGAAGCGGCGATCGACGTCTTAGTGGAAAATTACCGCGCCAAGTAGGGCCAGGTGATCAGATTGTCTATCAATAATCGTGCCGCGCTGCTAACCTTCTACGGCTCTCTAGCCGAACATGGGATTCACTTGCGCACGACCACCCGCAACTTCCGAAACGACGAGATGATGAAGCTTCGCGCGCCCGTGGAGAAGGCCCCAGACCTGCGCGAGATGATTGGCTTTGCCGCCAACGGCTGATGAAGCTGGAGGTCGCCGTACAGACCGGAGCGGCCTACGGCGAGCAGAGTGCCAGCGGTTGAACTACGCATTCCCAAACTGCGCAAGGAAGCTACTTCCCGGGTTCCTGGAGCCGCGCCGCATGGCTAAGAAAGCGCTGAGCGCAGTGACGAGGAGGCCTACGTGCAGGGCGTCTCGAACCGCTCGGTGGATCATCTCGTGCAGGCCATGGGCATGACCGGGATCTCCAAAAGCCGGGTCAGCCGGCTCTGCGGTGACATCGAAGACAAGGTGTGAAGGCTTTCCTCGCCTGCCCGATCGAAGGCGACTGGCCGTATTTGCGGACCGACGCCACCCACCTGAAGGTGCACCAGAATAGCCGCATCGTCTCGCTCGCGGTGTTCCTCGCGGCCGGTGTCAACGGCGACGGCCGGCGCGAGATCCTCGGCATGGACATGGGCCCGTCCGAAGCCGAGGCGTTCTGAACGACTTTTCTGCGCAAGCTCGCCCACCGCGGCCTACGTGGCGTAAAGCTGGTTGTGTCCGATGCCCATGAGGGCATCAAGGCCGCCGTCAGCAAGGCGCTCAACGCGACCCGGCAGCGCTGCCGCGCGTCCCCTTCATGCGCAACGTCTTCGCGCATGCGGCAAGAGCCGGCCGGCGCGTCGTGTCCGCCTTCATCGCCACCGCGTTCGCCCAACACAATGTTGAAGCGGCCAGGGCGCAGTGGCGCAAGGTCGCCGATCAGCTCCGGCCTCAAACTGTCCAAGCTCGCGACCCTCATGGACGAAGCCGAGCTCGGCGTGCGAGCCTATATGAGCTTCCCGGCTCCGCACCACGCCAAGCTCCACTCGACCGATCCGATCAAGGGCCTCAACGGCGGAATAAGCGGTGGACCGAAGTCGTCGGCATCTTCCCAATGAAGACGCCATCGGTCGCCTCGTTGGTGCGTTTTTGCTCGAGCAAAACGACCAATGGGTCCTCCAGCGCGCCCGCTACATGACACTGGAAACCATCGCGTCATTGAGCGATCATCGTCGTTCTGCCCGCTGTGGCAGGCTGATGCCTTCCGACCCGCCGGAACATCGGCGGTGACCTGCCGCCAGCTACACCACGCCACGGAACACGATCCGCCCAAAACGCCGTGATCGACGGGCTGAGCCGTCGCCTACAGAACTGCCGCGCGCTCAGATATGCTCCACCAGCGAACTCTCCTTTTCCATGGAAGCTCACGATGCGCTCTCCAGCGTGATCCCAAGAACGCAGGGTTCGAAGCCCGTGGGCGGCGGGCCTACCAATTCTGCCTGCTCTTTCGGCTCGCGAGACGCCAATAAGGATCATGGAGCCAACTCATCGACATGGTCGAGCGGATCGTCGACTCGACCGCACGGCCTGTGCGCGTTCACGGTGATGGCTCCTTCGGCAATTTCAATAATGCGCGCCTGCTAGCACGAGAACTTCGTCAGCGCGGGCGTCCCGGGTGTCGCGTATGAAGGCCCCGGTGAGAGCCGACGCGAACTAGTTGCCAAGGCTCGCATGATGCCATCCACGCAGCATTCCCGGGACTTGAGGCCGTCGCGAAAGCTCGACGTCGCGCTAGTCCTTATCCTCGTCGCGCTCCTGCGACGGATCTGAGATCAGCTTGAGGCGTATCGCCTTGATGATACCCAGGACGCGGGTCCTCGTATCAAGCTCTTGCCGGGCGTTCTTAACATGATAATTGACCGTATTCTCGGTGATCTTCAGTTCCTTCCCCATGACGATCTCCCTTCTGCCCCCAACTGGAGGCATTGTTTTTCGCGCTCGGATAGCTTCACTGACGTATCGTGGTTCATGTTTTAGGCGCTCCGTATTACGACCAGATCGCAATCTCTAACCAGCAAGCCGCATGCCAGTTGGGGGCTTGAGAAAATCAGGCGACAAATGCTTGAGAAAGGGCGGACGATCGATTTGCGTCGCCTTAGCGGTCGAAGCATCGCGACATAAGTCGGAAACTCAACGTCCCCTTTGCAGCACCGGCGACATCAGTCGATATCGATCAAGAAGAGCGCGGCCTAGAATGGGACCGTTTTGCTCTCTTCATCTGCGGCGACGGCGCGGTGTGTAACTGAACAGTAACCGGCATGTGGCCCCCACCGAGCCGCCGCTCGGTTTGCGCTCGATAAAGCCTGGCATGAGCTGATCGGTGGAGGTGGAACGATGGCAAATGCCATGCTTGATGCCAGGCAGGAAGATGACGCCTATCGTCGCGTCGAGGTGATCACCGGGGAGCGCCGACGGCGTCGGTGGACTAGCGAGGAGAAGGCCCGGATCGTGGCAGAGAGCTTTGAGGAGGGTGCGAACATCTCCGAGGTTGCGCGGCGCAATGGCGTTTCGCGCGGGCTGCTTACGGTGTGGCGCCGCCAAGTTGCGGCGGCGGTGGGGGGCAAGGCACCGAACTTCGAGCCAATCGAAATTGGTCCCGGGATCGATAGCGGGACAGCGGGCGAGCATGAACGTATTTCCGGGCTACAGACGAGGCCTTTGGAGATCGCCGCGCCGCCGGCCAAGGTTTGCGGAGTTGTCGAGATCGAGGTGAACGGGGCGCGCATCCGGGTCGAGCCGGGCGTTGAGCTGGCGACGCTGTCGACCGTGCTGGCGGCGCTTCGGGGTATCCGGTGATTGCGCTACGCTCTGACCTCAAGGTGGTGCTGGCGACACAGCCGGTCGATTTCCGCAAGTCGGTGCATACACTGTCGGCACTGGTGAGCGAAGCGCTGCGTGCGAATCCGTATTGTGGTGACGTCTTCGTGTTCCGCAGCAAACGCACGGACAGAGTGAAGCTTCTGGCGTGGGACGGCAGCGGCATGGTGCTGGTGACGAAGTGGTTGCACCAGGGGCACTTCACCTGGTCGCTGATCCGCGAAGGCGTGGTGCATCTCAGTGCGACACAGCTCGCAATGCTGCTCGACGGACTCGAGTGGACGCGCGTCTCGGCCAAGCTCGTGAAGCAGCCGGCAATTGTCGGCTGAGAGGAGAGGATTTCGCTGGAGCCTGCGGCGCGCGGAGGTATGGTCCATTTATGGCGATACGCCCCGGGACGTTTCCCGACTGATCCAGCCGCTCTAACGGAGATGGTGCTCGCGCTCGACGCCCAGAACGAGAAGCTGCGTGTTGCGGTGCAGACGCTCAAGGAGATGATCTTCGGGAAGCGCTCGGAACGCCTTGCCACGCTCGTGGCCGAACAGCTTGCGCTTGAGCTTGACGATCTTGAGACCAGTGTCACGCCGCCTGCAGCTGCCAACGACGATGCACCTGCGGTGAAGCCGTCCGATAAGCTACGTAAGAAGGCGCGCCGCAACATCGGCGCGTTGCCCAAGCATCTGCCGCGCTGTGAGCAGGTCCTGGAGCCGGAGGTGACGGCCTGCCCGTGCTGCCAGGGCCAGCCTCACAAGATCGGCGAGGACGTCAGCGAGGTGTTGAACGTGATCCCGGCGCTCCTGCGCGTGCTGCGCACGATCCGTCCCAAATACGGCTGCCGCGGCTGCACCGATGGCGCGGTCCAGCCAAAGTGCTGCCGCGCCTGATTGAGGGCGGTATGGCCTCGACGGCCCTCGTGAGCCATATGGTGGTCTCGAAGTTCGCCTGGTATTTGCCGCTGTACCGGTAAGTTCAGATCCTGGCCGGCCACGGCATCCATCTTGACCGCGCGACACTCGCCGGTTGGGTCAAACGTACCGCCTGGTGGCTCAGGAGCCTTTATGAGCTGTAGCTGCGGATCATTCAGGCTGCGCCGCGCGTGTTCTGCGACGAGACGCCGATGCCGGTGCTTGATCCAGGACGACATCGTCCCCGCATCTGCCAGTTCTGGGCGCATGCTATGGATCACCGGCCATGGGGTGGCCCCTCGCCGCCGGCGGTTACCTACGTATTCGCCGACGGCCGCGGCACCGAGGAGATCGCCGGACAGTTGACGGGCTTTTGCGGCGTTCTGCAGGTGGACGGTTATGCCGCCTACAAGGCCGTGGCCCGCCGTCATGGCGGCGCGATCCAGCTCGCCTTTTGTCTCGTCCATGCTCGACGCAAATTCGTCCAGGTGTACAAGTCCACGCAGTCGCCATTCGCGCGCGACGTGATTGAACGGCTGCAGGCGGTCTATGCGATCGAGGCAGAGATCCGCGGCAGCAGTGCGGAGCAGCGGCTGGCCGCCCGCCGCACCAGGAGCGCCCCGTTGATGGTGGCGCTCAATGCGCTACTGATTGAGATGAGCTGTTTTCCCAATCGAAGCTGACAGAGGCGATCAACTATGCGCTCAATCACTGGGACGGACTGACGCTGCTTCTCAGCGATGGCCGCGTCGAGGTCGATTCCAACACGGTCGAGCGTTCCATGCGCCCGATTGCCATGGGAAGACGCAACTCCTTGTTCAGCGGGAGCGAAGGCGGTGCCGAGAGCTGGGCCATCCTCGCGTCGCTCATGAACACCGCAAAGCTCCATGAGCTCGATCCGCAAGCCTATCTGACCGACGTGCTGGAGCGCATTGTCTCCGGTGGAACCAAGAGCCATCAACTGCGCGAACTGCTCGCCTGGCACTGGAAGGCGGCGCGCCAGCGCACCGCACAGGCCGCGGCATGAGCCCGGGTCGTCATAAAGCAGCGTCGTCAATGACGGCAGCCGCGATGCCACTCGAGGAGCTCGAGCGATGGCTGCAGGCTAGGGTCGATCAGCATCCTGACGCCACCAATCTCCCCATGCTCGACGGCTACGTCGCCGCAATCGTGGCCGGACCGGTGTCGATGAGCCCACTCGACTGGATCTGCCCGCTGCTCGCCATCGATGCCGATGCCTTCAACCACGGCGGCACCCCGGAGTTTGCAGCCATATCGGCTGTCGTCCTGCGTCACAACGACATCAGCAACACCCTCTCGACCGCACCCGACAGGTTCGCGCCGATGCACCGGCGTAAACCCAGTGGAGACGTCGATCCGCGACCATGGTGCCAAGGCTTCTACGCCGCGATGCGGCTCAAGCTATTGGCGTGGGCACCGTTGCTGGACATCGGCAACGTCAATCACGGCCTACTTCTACCTATCCTGCTGCACTGTCGCGACGATCAGGGCCGACCGCTGCTTGGACCGCCACGAAGCGGCCGCGAGACCAAGAAACTTCTGCGTAACGCCCACGCCGATATTCCCACGGCGGTCGAAGCCTTGCGGCAATACTGGATGCCGATCCGCTACGCCCGCGCTCACTGATCACTGCGGACGTGGGAGCTCATGCCGGTTACCTTCAAAATAACCGCGGCAGCGCAACCTACGGGAATCTCGCAATGCATCCCCGCTTTGGGACTGAAGGCCGTGGGGAGGGGGCCAAGGTCCTCACGCGTGTGTGTCGCCTGACCCCGGCAGTACAATGGTCAAACACTTGATCAACGCAGCCGTGGAAAACGGTTTGGCAAGAAAGCAGATCCCGCCAGCCTTGATCGCTCGTGCGCGCACCCCATCGCCGTGATGAAGATGAACGGCATACGATGACCGGGGCTTCGCATATGCATCAGCAGGTCAATTCCGCTCATCATGGACATTTGGACGTCGGTAATCACGCAGGTCGTCTCGGCCAATGCCGCAGCGCGCAGGAACTCCTCGGCGGAGGCAAAGGCAAGGACCGCGTATCCGTACGATGCCAGAAGATTGCTCGTTGCACTGCGAACGGATGGATCATTGTCGATGACCGAAATGATAGAAGGCTTTGACAAACTGATTGCTCGTGATCCGGGCTGCTCCGCCTGCGGAATGTTCACAGTAGAGGGGCTACGAGCCACATCAGAGGTTTGGGAGCAGCTTGAGTGTCGGGAGAAGGAGACGCTGCAAGACGCGGAACGTCTAACCGAGCAACTTCTGGACCGGCTGATTTCCGAAAGTTTGCCGGACGAATCCGTAACCCAGGATCATGTCAATGTACTGTATCGGCATTGGCCATTGCCGATGTACAATCTCGACCTCCATCCGATCCCGGTATCTCTCGAAGAGCTGAAGGCCGAGCAGGAGCGCCTCCTCTGGGCAGAGGTCGGCGACCCTCGATGACACTGACGATTTGAGTGATCAATCCGATATCAGCATGAGTTTGCGAGGTTTGAGCTGGTCCCGCAAATCTGAACAGCGCGATAAGTGGAGTTTCTGCCTGACGGCGGGCAAGATTGACCCGCGAATCAGGAGCGACGATGAGCAGACGAGCACGGCGGAACGACACTGCGGCTTTCACGGCGAAGGTGGCGCTTGCCGCCCTCAAGGGTGACGGCACGCTGGCACAACTGGCGGAGCAGTTCGACGTTCACCCCAATCAGATCACATCGTGGAAGGCGCAGCTCGAAGGCGGCGCTGCCGATGTGTTCGGTCCGGACGGCGGGAGTCGGATCGCCGAACCCACCATCGACGTGAAGTCGCTGCACACCAAGATCGGCGAGTTGACGCTGGAGAACGAGTTTTTAGAAGGAGCGCTCACCAAGGCGGGATTGCTGAGCGCAAAGCGATGATCGACCGTGAACACGATCTGCCGATCAGCAAGCAGGCGGAAGCCCTGAGCATCAGCCGCGGCAGCGTCGATTACCTGCCGCGTCCGGTGTCGCCCAAAGACCTCGCGCTGATGCAGCGGCTCGACCGGCTGCACCTGGAGTTTCCATTCGCCGGTTCGCGTATGTTGCGACGCCTACTGGCTGCAGAGGGGTGCAAGATCGGCCGCCGGCATTTCAAACCGCTGATGCGGCGGATGGGGATAAAGGCGCTGTACCGCCGTCCGCGCACCACCCAACCCGAGCCCGGGCACAAGATCTATCCATAGCTGCTGCGCGGTATGGAGATCACGCGTCCGAACCAGGTTTGGGCGATGGACATCACCTACATCCCGATGGCACGAGGCGTCGTTTATCTGGCCGTGGTGCTGGACTGGGCGACCCGCCGGGCGCTGTCGTGGCGGCTGTCGATCACCATGGAGGCCGCATTCTGCGTCGCGCCACTGGAAGATGCCATGGCCCGTCACGGCAAGCCGGAGATCTTCAACACCGACCAGGGCTCGCAGTTCACCGGCGCGGCGTTCACCGGAGTGCTCGCTGACAATGACATCGCCATCAGCATGGAGGCCGCGGCGCCTGGCGGGACAACGTGTTCGTCGAGCGGCTGTGGCGCAGCGTCAAATACGAGGAGGTGTATCTGCGGGCCTACGACAGCGTCAGCGAAGCTCGCGCCTCGATCGGCCGTTATTTGGACTTCTACAATTGCCGCCGTCCACATTCGAGCCTTGACGGCGGCACACCGGATCAAGCCTACTTCACCTCGCTGCCGCTTCGCACGGCAGCCTAAACCCGGCAGAGGCTCCACTTATCGACGCGCAGTTGCTGTTCAGACAACCGGGACCAGGTCAGTTACGCGGCCAAGGTCATTCGAATGGGACGCCTTCTTTGGTGTACCCAAGTTTGTCGGCGGCGACCACTAGTTCGTCTCAGGGTGGGTCGCGCATTTATATGGCTTGGTCACGCCTTGGTCGAAATGCATCTCGCCGAGGCACGAAGAGACACCCGCTATAGGGGCTATGACCGCAGCTTTTCGATCTCCGAACGCAACTGCGCATGTTTTTCAGGATTTTGCGTTTTCAATTTTGCGATATTGAGCAGCTTCCGCCGAACCGCCGGTAATTGCGCGGCCTGCGGTAAGCCGATAGGCCTCGAAGTCCGGCTCGCCGTCATGGAGCGTTAGCAGAAAGCGCATCGCCGCGTCGTCGAGCCGTGCAAGCATATCGGACAATAACCGCGACCGCGCTGCCTTGAGCTCGTTGAGGCCGACGGGCGGCACCGTCACTCCCTCGAACTCCTTGGCAAAGATGTCATCAAGTTCTGACAATGACGGACGGACGAGTTCATGCGGAGGACGCCCCGAACTTGCGACGTAGACGAGGAACGTGCGGTAGAGCGCGTCGGTCAGTTCTTCATTGTCATACAGAAACTTCACCTCGAAGAGGTCGCGCGGATGCTGTCGGTCGACAGCAGCATTGAGCTTGCCGCCGAAGAGATCCTCGAATGCCACCACTTGCATCTCCGCAAATCCGAAGGCTTCGGCGGCCGGATCGCTGACGACGCGAAGCTCGGGAGCGTGAACCTTGCCGCATGCGACAGGTGACGTCTCGACTTTGATTTCGGCGCCAGCCTGCCGGACGAGGAGCCGCGTGTCGTTATTGTCGCTGCCGGCGATGCGCTGAACGCTGACGCCGCGGAGATCACGCTGAATATCCTCGCGAATGCGATCAAGAGCGGCGTCGATCCCTGCGAGGGTTGCGTCGCGGTCGCCGATCGGCAAGTAGACGAGGTCAATATCGACCTACAGTCGTGGCATGTCGCGATAAACGAGATTGATCGCGGTGCCGCCTTTCAGAGCGAAGCTGTCCTGACTCGCGATGTAGGGCAATGTCCGGACCAGCAGCTCCACCTGGCGCATGTATCGTTCACGCGCCATCGACCGTTTCCTGTGGCACGAGCTCGGCCGGAACTGTCATGCGACAGGTCGGGTGAAGCCGCCCGCCTTGCACAAGGCTGCGGTCACCGCGGCCCAATTCTATATGGGCGGTGTCGATGTGCTTTCGCCACGGATGTACATGCTTGTCCGCATAAATGAAAAACAAGCGCTTGACTTTGATGCTGCGGCACTCCTCGAGCAGTTGGTTCAGCAGTTTTGGTCGCAGGCTCACCAAGCCCTCGAACAGCGTATCGACCTTTTGGAAGCTTTCATCCGCAGGGAGCTCATCCAGCATTTCGAGAATCGCTCTCTCAGGCGAAGACATCCTGATCGGCCATCTCCAGGGGCTGAGCGCAAGTTCGCTGTTATCGTTGTCCGACAGGCTGAATGCGGCATCCTCGACGCCGACCGGCTGAGATCCAAACGGTGCGTCGGATGTCTGAGCGGTCAGGAAGGTCCCGCGGCTGAAAGAATCCGAACGGCGACCCGAGCAGCCTTCGAGGACCTTGTCACCCAAGCGATCAACGGACAGGTTGCTTTCATGATCATCGCCGGCGATCTCTATGATGGCGACTGGCGCGATTTTCAGACCGGGCTCCTTTTCGTCCGGCAGATGGGGCGCCTGCGCGCGGCGAACATCCCGGCTTTCGTTCTTCACGGCAATCACGACGTTGAAAGTCAGATCACTAAACGGTTGCCACTCCAGGACAACGTGCAGGTGTTCAGCTATCGCAAATCCCAGACCTTCAAACTCGACGATCCTCGCGTTGCGATCCACAGTCAGAGCTTCCGTATGCAGGCGACGACGGATAACGCGGCGGCGGCTTATCCACCGCCCGTGAAGGGGTATTTCAACATCGGTGTTCTACACACCGCCCGTGGAGGACCGAAAGGCCCCCATGAGAATTACGCACCGGGTACGCTCGATGAACTGGTAAACAAGGGCTACGACTACTGGGCTCTTGCACACGTGCATCAGGGCGGCGTGCTGCACGAGCAGCCGCACGTCTCTGCGGCAACCTGCAAGGCCGCCATATCCGCGAAGCCGGCGCAAAGTCGGCGCAGTTGATCACGGTGAGGGACGGCGCGCTGCAAGGCATTGAGCCATTGCATACCGACGTCGTGCGATGGATATATCTCGACGTGCCGGTTGGCGAACGCGCACGATTTGGGGACGTCATCGATCAAATCAAGAGCATCATCGGCGAGGCCACCAGAAACGCAGAGGGCCGGTTGCTGGCCTGCCGCATCCAGCTGAGCGGCGCGACCGCTCTCCATGGCGAGTTGCTGGCCTCCGGGCTGCAATTGCTGGCGGAAGCGCGCGCCGCAGCCCTCGCGCTCGGTGAAGAGGTCGCCTGGATCGAACGCGTTATCAATGTGACCAGATCGGCATCGGCGGTCTGCATTCTGTCGGATGGGAGCGCGATCAACGATCTCCCTGTCCTGCTGGCTCATGCTGCGGACGACGCTGACTTGCAGGCGGAGATCGCGAGCGATCTGGGCGATCTCGTCCGCAGGCTTCCGCATGATGCCGCGCTGGATATCGACGATCCGCTTCTGGAGGCGGCGATCAACAAAGACTTTGGCGCGGTGATTGAGCAGGCAGGCGCATATCTGAGCGCGCGCTTGGCTGCGAGAGAGGCGGTGATCCATGCGTGTCCGTTCCCTTGACCTGATCCGGTACGGACACTTCACCGAAGCCTCGCTTCATATTCCGTCTGAAGGGCCCGATTTTCATATCGTGTATGGCGAGAACGAGGCCGGCAAGTCGACGACGATGTCGGCGATTGAAGAGCTGCTGTTCGGGATTCCGGGTCAGTCTGCAAGAAACGTTCTTCATGAGAACGCGGCGTTGCGCATCGGCGCGACGTTGGAACGTGAGGGAACGGAGCTATCGATCCGGCGGCGCAAGGGCAACAAGGACACGCTGCTCGGCCTTGACGAGCTGCCTCTTCCTGCGGGCGACGGGCTGCTTGGACCGTTGGTCGGCGGGATAGATCGCGCATTCTTCTGCCGGATGTTCTGTCTCGCCCATGAGCGCCTGCGCGATGGCGGCCGGGACATCATCCAGGCCAAGGACGATGTCGGCGCGACCTTGTTCGCCGCGGGGGCGGGCGTCTCCGGTCTTCGCGATCGACTGGCGGCGATGCAGGAAGAAGCGGACGGGCTGTGGGGCAGCCGCAGGGCGGGGCACCGGAAATATTACCAGGCGGAGGAACGTCTCAAAGAGGCCGAAGCGACGTTGCGCCAACACACGGTCACCGCGACCAAATGGCAGGAGCTGAAATCCGCCTATGAAGAGGCGCGCGACGCTGTGTCCAGATCGAGAAAGAGATCGAAGAGCAAGTCGCCGAGCTCGCCAAAATCGTGCGCGTCCGGCGCGTTTATCGCAACGTACGGCGTCTCGGCGAAATCGAATACGAGATAACGGCCCTCGGCGTCGTTGCCGATCTGCCCGCTGATGCCGCGAAGCAATTCGACAAGGCGTCGGCCGATAACGCCGCCGCGGAGGCGCGCATCACAGCCTTTCAGAAACAGATAGCAACGTTCAGCGCTGAGCGCGCCGCGATCGCGATAGACGATAACGTTCTGCTCCATGAGGCGGAGATCGAACGCCTGTCCAAGCTCAGAATCCAGCTCGCTTCGGGAAGAGCTGATTGCCAAAGCGGCGGGCGGAGCTCGCAGCGGCGGAAGACGCTCTCAAGTGGGCCGCGTCCGAACTGGCTTGGACGGGTGAGACCGCCGAGCTGGTTGATAGAATCCCGCCGCGTGCCAAAGCTTCGGCCGTGCAAGGCTTGCTGACCTCTCGCGGCGGCCGCTTTGCGGCCGTCGAGAATGCCCAGAAGACCCTTGAAGACGCGGGCGAAAAGCTGGCCAATCTCCAGGCTCGCATTGAGGCGATCGGGACCCCCCAGGATCTGTCGGGCTTGGCGGGCGTGGTCAAATCCACTTCCGCCTTGGGCGATCTTGACGCTCCTCTCCTGGCTACCCAGCGAGAGTATCGGGACGCGGATGAACTATGTCGGCAGCAAATGGCGATGATGAATCCCGCGGTCGTTGACGAGACGAGTTTGCGCGCCATGAAAATCCTGGTCGAAGCCGCAGTGAAGGCACATCGCGACGCGGTGCGCGATCTTGAAGGCCGTACTCAAAGCCAGCAAGCGGCTATCCGCGATCCGACTCGGGCTGTCGAGAACAATCGAAAGTCCTACGCGCGGTTGGTATCCGATGAAAAGATCGTGTCGGCCGAGGATTTGACGAAGCTGCGGGAACGCCGGGACGCAGGATGGCCTATCATCAGGCGTCGGCATGTCGACAATATCGCAGTGCCGGAATCGGAAGAGCGCGCCTTCGCAGATGGCGACGCGCTGCTCCACGCCTATGAAACGGCTGTCGGCCATGCCGATGCGGCGGCGGATCAGCGGTTTCAGAACGCAGAGTCGACGGCTGCGGCCATGGTGCTGGCTCGGCAGATCGCCGACCAGCAAGACGCTCTCGACTCCAACAAGCAAGAACTTGCCTCGTTAGCTGCAGAGCGGAGCGCCTTGGCCATGCCTGGGCCGGCATGTGGAACGGTGTCACGGATGGCCCGTTGCCCCCTGACGAGATGCTCGACTGGCTCGACGCGAGGGCCGATCTGCTGGATCAGATCGCCAAGCGCGACGGCGCAGCTCGCTCGGCAACGTCGCTGCAACACGAAATCGCAGAAGCCAAGCGACAGCTAGTGGGCTTGCTGCAGGATACGGCGATTGCGGCCTCGGCAGGCAGCCTGCCCCTGAACGGCATTTTGGCGACGGCGGAAGTGCGCATCCGCACGGAAGAGGCGAATGCGCAAAAGCGGACCGAGCTTGCGCTCGATGAGCGGAAGCTCAAGGCCGACGTCGAGCGCAAGCGCGGTGTGGTCGAGGGCGCCGAGAAAGAACGCGCCGCCTGGAATGCGCAGTGGAAGGACGCCTTGGCGGCGCTCAGTCTTTCGGCTGAAGGTCCCATTGAGACCATTCAGGAGCAAATCGACGCGATCGACCAGATGCGCGAGACGTCAGTTAAGATTGCGGACTTGCAGCACGAGCGAATCGGAAAGATCGAGCGCGACATCAAGGCGTTTGCAACGGAGGTCGAAAGGCTCGTTGCATCGGTGTCGGTGCAGCTGGCGGGTGAGGACGCAGACGAGGCCGCCCTCAAGCTTCATGCACGATTGAATGCGTCGAAGCAGGCGCGTGACTCACTTAACGAGAAGAGTGAAGCGGTTGAAAATCTTCAGAAGAAGCTGGACGACTGCGACAGGTCGAGAAATGACGCGCGGGTCATTATGACAGGGCTCCAACGGGCGGCCGGCGCTGGAACGATCGACGCGTTGCGCGAAGCTATTCAGCGGTCTGACCAACAACGCGCGCTCAAGGATGAACGGGCGCGGTTGCGCGACGCTCGAAGCCGATGGTGACGGTCTTGGCCTAGTGGTTCTCGCCGAGGAGTGCCACAGCAACGATCCCGACCAGGCTGCGGCGCGGGAACAGACTTTGAAGAAATCGCTCGAAGAGGTCCGGGAGCGGCAACTGACCAATATCCAGCACAGTAAAGATACCGAGCGCGTATTCGAGGCCGTCGGCGGCGACGCTGCCGCGCAATATGCGCGCGTTCGTTCGGCGTCGGTGATCCTCAGATGGGCGATCGAGCGGTTCCGGCGTGAAAAGCAGGCGCCGCTGCTCAAGCGAGCCGGGGAATTGTTCTCGATCCTGACCGCCGGTTCCTTCGAACGGCTTACGCTCGCATACGATGAGAAGGATGTTCCGCACCTAGCGGGTCTGCGCGGGGATGGAGGCGCCGTCCCAGTATCAGGACTGAGCGAAGGCGCGGCCGATCAGTTGTTGATGGCCTTACGCATCGCTGCCGTAGAAGAGTATCTTACGCATTCCGCGCCAGCGCCATTTATCGCCGATGATCTTTTCATCAATTATGACGATGCGCGGGCTGCGGCTGGTTTCAAAGTCCTGCAACAGCTGGCGGAAAAGACGCAAGTGCTCTTCTTCACTCATCATCAGCATCTGGTCGGCGTTGCCCGCACAGCTTTCGACGGGCATGTGGCGACCGCGGTTCTCGAACCCCGCGGGGTTCCGATAAAGAACGTGGCCTGACGGGTAGACGGCATCAGCGCGAGGGATCGAAGCCGGACGGCGGGTGGGCTCGTTCACGAGCCCGGCCGGTGAGCCAGCACGCGGAGCGCGCTGCCGAGGCTATTCCTCAAGCCGCCATCGGCTATGCAGGGGCCTTGCCGATGGTAATCGCATCGCCGACAAAGCACCGCAGCGGCGTTGATCTTCTTTAGGATCTCGATGGGCGAGGTTGAAATTGGATGAGATTGCGGGCGACTTCAATTTCGGGAACTGCAAAGACTGGCCGATAGCAGTGAGGCGACTATCTGCACTCTCTGTTAGAAAACGGGCGTTCGGTGTACCTGCGAACGATCCGAACGACTCCGTCGCCTGATCACGCGCAATCATACAGCACGCCAACGACTCCTCGCGCAGTGACCAAGGTCGGTATCACGCCGAAGATATCGGTCGCCTCGGTCGCGAGGACAATCGACGAACCGAGGCCGCCGATCGTCTCGAATTGGCGGAGGTGAGCCAACTTACCGGGCAGACGGGCACCGACCCGCTTGAGAATGCTCGTACCATCATCGAGCGTTACTGCGACAAGTGTGTTCTCCCATCGATCGAGATAGCCAATTGTTAGCTCGGCGCCGCCCAAAATGATCTGACCGGGAAGCGCGAGTGGAACGGCGCTGTCCTCTCTGACGCGGTAAGCGACGACGACGTGCGCAAGCTCCGGCACCATATCGACAGGCGTTGCCTCGCCACTTCCAGGCGGCGGCGGCATATCGGTGAAGATTGCGCCGACAATGCGGTGCACGCGCAGCTTGCTCTCGTCGAACGTCAGTGTCGGGCGCGAGGTCCGCGGGTCGGGCATCTGCGCAGCTAGCGAGACACCGATTGCGCCACGTGACGTCACCAGCCGTCGTGCCAGCACTCGATTGCGATACTGAGCAATCACAAGATGTTGGTCGCGGCCAGGATAAGGTTCAACCTCGACGATCGCGACCGCGCCGCCGGGGATAGCAAAGCCCAACGTGTCGCCGCGGACGTAGAAGAGCGCTTTGCCCTCGAACCATTCGCCACTAAGCCGTTCGACAGCAACATCTTGCGTCCCGCCCACGGGCAATTCGCCGACGAACGCGGCGATTTCTGGGCAGAGCGGAACGGAAAAGGTGGGGCGGATGATCGGCCGCAAGGGCGCGACGTCCGTTCTGCTCTCGGAAGGCGCGAGTGGCTCGCGCCACCGGTACAAGCGAAATTGTTCGTGGACCTTTTCGATGCTGGTCCGCAGCCGCGCGAAGTCGGCTTCGACAGCCTTTACGTCCATGTAGCTGATCGACGCCTTGTCGTGGTGCGACGTGTTGAGGACACGCCGCGGCTCCGCCCCTTCGGCGAGGGCGGTATCCTCCGCGAACCGCTTGACGACCGGATTGGCAAACAGTTCGCCTGTCCCGATCGAGACGAGCCCGCGCAGCTTGTCCATCAGAGGGATGAGCGTCAGCGGCTTCGTCGATGTGGCATACGCGGGATGAGCAACATCATCGAATAGATCACCGAGCCGCGATTCGAGGAAGACGCGCAGGCCGCATAGTTCTGTGCGTCAGAAGCGGAATCGGAGTTCATATGAAACGCGTGGCGCCCGCGATCGATCTCCTCGATCGCTGGCGAGACGATGAGAGTCGGCCGCACCGCGTTCACCGGGTGGACAGATAGATGCTCAACGCGGTCGGCGGCACGATTCTCGGCAACGAGCGAGCGGGCGAACTTGCGATCGTGGGTGGTCACTAGAAGCTGAGCGCCCGCCTCGGCGAGCCCAGCCAAACCTCGCGCGAGGCGCTCGCGATTGTCGTTGTCGAGCATTCTGCGGGTCGTCGAGCACCAGCAATGACAGACCGCCGCGGGTTGTGAGGACGTGCTCGCGGAAGGCGAGAAAGAAGCCGAGCAGCGCGCCGCGCAGCGCAGAAGCGTTGGAGACATGCTGGGCAGGTGCGGTCACGCCCTCGCGGCCGACCTTGAGCTCAAGTACGCCCCGTGCGTCCATACCAGTTCCGGTAAGGTCGGGAGCAAAGCCGGTCGCGTTGCGGTAGATCGCGCGCCGCCAGTGCTCCGACCGGTTGTGCAGCTTCGCCCGTAGCGCCTCAACCTGAGACTGGGCGAGCTCGGCGAGTGGCACAAGCAGATCAAGCGCGGATACGGCCCTGCAGCAGGCGTCCATACGCGCCTGCTTCGATGCATGTTCCACGCGGGCGGCTTCTATCCGGCGAACATATTCGATCGCGGTATTAAGCGGCGCGACGCCCTCAACGATCGCGAGCAGCGATGACAATCGGCGGCCGATCGCCCGGCTCGCGTCGGCGGCACCGTCCTGGCCGCGCCGAACGGCTGGAGGAAACTCTTCAGTGCTGCGGCGTTGGCTCCGCGCCATTCGGCGAACGCCAACGCACGCACAGTGCGGTCGACTATCCGCTGCAACGCCGTCGTTCCAGTCACCAATACGGCAGGCAGCACACGAGTGTCCGGTTCTTCGAAGGCAGGCAAAGTCGCGAGGCGCTCATCCACGAGCGCCGAAGCATCGGCGCGAAGCGCCGATAGCGCACCGCGGAACGATTCCGTCCCGAACAGTTCGTCAATCAATCCAGCTCTCAATAAGTCGATGGGTGACCCTGGCAAGTCGCCGCGGGTTTCCTTCGCGAGGGTAGGCGGAAGATCTTGGAGGAGGCGACTGCACCAGTGCGACGACATTCGGCGACGGTGCGCGCGATAACCTCGCGGTCTCGCGTGGCTTCCGCTAGGTGGTCGCTGACCGTATTACCAGTAACCGGATCGCATTCCCCGTGGAGCGGGCCGACGCAAACCGGGCACATGCCGTCATCGGCATGGCCATGCTCGTGCATCCAGGCGGAAAGCCTAGCGTACAGCTGCGCCCGCCGCGCGCGGTCGGGGCTCGCAGCAAGCGCGGCCAGCGTCGCCGCCTCGGCATCGATCTGCGCCAACAGTCTGGCGACCACCGCGATCTCGTCGGCGCTCGCCGACAGGGCCGAGAGCCGCGCGATGGAGGGCAACTCGCTGAGATGCTTCGATAGCTGTTCGATGGCTGGCCGAATGCTCGCCTCGAGGTCGTCGCGGGCCTTCTTGTCCTCGGGGTTGAATTGTTCGCCCAATACTTCGCGCGCCTTGGCCAGTGCCGTCGCCTTCAGGGCCGCGAAATGCTCATTGATCTCCTGGATTCCGCCTTTGGAATCCTCAGCATCGACCGCAGGTGCATCTCCTTCGAATGCGATGGCGGGAAATTCCGCGACGGCGCCGGCGAGGTCGTCGGCAGCCTGCTGGTAGCGTTCTACGACTGATGCGTTGGGCTTCGAGTTCCTTGGTCGTGCGCTTGGCAATCCGCTCGGACGCTTTACCGGCATGCTTGGCGAGATCGACGAGGTCAGCGAGGCCGGTCAGGCGGGCGACTGCCTCGCCGAGTTGCGACGTAGAGCCGACCGCCAGAAACGGCAGCAGCGCGGGCATGGTCGTCGCAATGCGCGAGGCAATTGGGTCGATGCCGATTGCGTCGAGATCGGGCGGTGTCTCGGTGATCTTGCCGCGCGGGGTGCGGCCCTCCTGGTGGCGGAGGGGTGGCAGCGGGTCACCGTGGGCGTCGACGAAGGTTAGCTCGACCCAACTGTCGGCTGGAATCGCCTCGCCGTCCGCAGGCAGATCGCTAGCTTTGTGTGGCATAGGCGTGATTGCCGACATCGGGTGCGTCGTTACCGTGTCGTCGTTGCGCGCGGCCTCGCAAACGAACTCGGTCGGTCCCTCCTCGGGTGGGCGCTGGGAGCGGATGAGGTGACCGGTCAAACACCAGACGATGGCGTTGGCGATGGACGTCTTGCCCGAACCATCGGCGCCCTAGGTGACAGTCTTGCCAGATTCGAAGACGAACGTGTCGGGAGGCGCGGTGGAACGACCGTAAACGTGCAGCCCAGCAAACCGGTGTGCGACGACCTTTACCAGCCGCAACACTTTGACAGTGCGAGCTTGACCATCATCAGCCGCGGTCTCCAGCGTCGGCGGCTCCGTCCCAATGACGTTGATGATTGCCTCGACGTCGCCTGCGGAAAGATTACCGGCCCACTTGCCCCGATTGCGGCGATACCAATCCAACACCGCGCGGGCATCGTCTGAGTCTATCGAAAGATGGTCGCCCGCGGCGACAGCGACGGCTCGCCCGCCGATCAAATCGGCGAGCAGTGTGTCGGTAGTAAGCAGATGAATGTCACGCGGTGCCGGTGAGTCTTCGTTCACGTTTGCCCCCTTTGCCGGCACTTACCCTGTGAACGCTTATCAGTCCAGCGAATTGAAGGTCCGGCAGCGGCGATGTTCCTTGCGGATCCAAATTCAGGACCGGCAACTTGAGTACAAGGCTGACCGCGCGCGGCTTGAGGCCAACAAGATCGCTGATGCTCGCCAAGTCGTTTCGGACGACCTCCGTTGCTTGATCAAGCTCGCGGAAATAGCGGGCAATGTTGAAGGCGAAGGAATCGTAGTTGTCAATGATGGCAATCAAAGTGCACCAGCTGCTTCAGCACGAAATGCATCAAAGATCCGCTGAGCCTTGGCGAGCGTCTCCTCGATTCGGCCTCTGGGTCCGACAGCACCGTTATTCCACCGCCGGCATGAAATACGGCCAGGTCGTCGTCGATCGTGACAGTGCGGATCGCAATGTTCGTGTCCATGTGCCCGTTGAAGCCGATCGCCCCGCAATATACCTCTCGCGCCACGCGCTCGATTTCCGCAATAATTTCCATCGAGCGCACCTTCGGTGCCCCGGTGATGGAGCCGCCGACGGCGCATCCACACGACAATACATCATTGCGCGATCGATCAGCATCACGCGGCCCTACTGCGCAGGGCGGTATCACTACCGGGGGTTGACACGCAAAGATTTGTTGCACCACTATGGCCAACCGATACTAGGATGCAGACCAATCGAGCGCGGACGCGAACTTGACGATCGAAACAGCCACAATCCCCATCGTCCGGACACCGAAAACCAACGGCATCGTCCCCCTCGATCTCGTCGAAGCGATGTCAGTGGTCGCCGCCTCTCGCGCCACCCTCGCGATCATCAAAGCCTACGAAGCGGCCGGCGTGACCGGCAATGTCATGGTTCCGCTCGTCACAGACTGTCCAGTTGATCCCGCCACACTCGGCCGGGCAATACGGCGGGTCTGGAAAGCCGCATTGGAGGATGTTGGAAACGGAGGCTCCGTACGGGTCGAACTCCGACCTAGAGCGGTTCACAGATTTATTGAATCGGAAGGGATCCCGGATCTGGGGCGAATATGATTCAAGATGCTGGCTGGGCTGGAGGCCAGCATCTGATGGTCCGACCAATTTCCAACGATTTGCGTAAGCGCGCGGTATCCGCTGTTGCCAAGGGTGAGAGCTGCCGATCTGTGGCGGAACGGTTTGGCGTTGCGGTCTCGTCAGTCGTGAAGTGGTCTCAGCGTTATCGAGCGACCGGCTCGGTAGCCCCCGGCAAGATGGGTGGTCACCGCAAGCCTGTGCTTGATCCGCACCGGGCCTTCATCGTCGAGCGGATCACCGAGACGCCGCACCTGACGCTGCATGGTCTGAAGGCAGAGCTGGCAGCCCGTGGGGTCAAGGTCTCACACAACGCAGTCTGGCTGTTCCTGCGCCGGGAGGGGCTGCGGTTCAAAAGAACACTGTTCGCCCTCGAACAGGCTCGCGCCGACGTCTCTCGTAGGCGCCTGCGTTGGCGATCTTGGCAGGCCGGGCTCGATCCGGGCCGGCTCGTCTTCATCGATGAGAGTGTGCTGCAGACAGCGGAAGGAGTTCAAATGAACTAAGACCGATGGTGAAGCTGCGAGAAAGATGGGGGCGGGCCCCCGAGATCAGCTTTCAGGGGCGGGTCTCAAACCAATCCGAGCTGCTGCGGTAAAGAGCTGTGGTGGTGAGCGTCGGATCAGAAGTTCGGAATATACCGAGCAGGTGAGTGTCCGAAAGACGAACGAAAGTGAACCCTCCTGAGACGCGTCGTTATTAATTCAAGTGTCGTCAAAACCAGGACCGTCTCGTCAACCTGGGACACGTCCGCCAGATGCCTGACGACTGGGCGGGCGGCGACCGGCGTAGAGGGGGCGTGAGTCGGACACAGGCTTTCGCGTGGAACTGCAGGAACCAGGCTCTTGATGCCAAGGGAGAAGCGCAAGCGGTGCCAACCGCGAGGCGGGAGTACCGATGCAAGAGACTGGGGCGGACCGATCCGTAGGAGCGTTGAGGGCCCTGTAATGGGGACGGAGCAAAGGGATCGGGTCAGGTAGTCGTACTCTTGGACCAACTGGAAACAGGATGACTTCGAACAGTGCGATAAACAAGCCGTTCTCGATTGAGAAGCGGCGAGTGTACGAAGCGTACAAGGCGGTCAAATCCAATCGCGGAGCGGCTGGAGTGGACGGACAGACCTTCGAGATGTTCGAGAAAGACCTTGCAGGGAATCTCTACAAGATCTGGAATCGGATGTCGTCGGGGGTGTACTTTCCACCTCCGGTGCTCGCCGTCTCCATTCCAAAGAAGACCTGCGGCGAAAGGACTTTAGGTGTGCCCACTATCAGCGATCGGATGGTGGTCAAACGGATGATTGAGCCGGAACTGGAATCCATCTTCCTGCCGGACTCTTACGGTCACAGGCCAGGAAAATCGGCTCTGGACGCCGTGGGCGTCACGCGTCAGCGGTGCTGGAAATATGATTGGGTCCTGGAGTTCGACATCAAAGGACTGTTTGACAATCTCCCGCATGATCTTCTTGCTGAAGGCGGTCCGGAGACACGTGAAATGCAAATGGGCGCTGCTCTACATCGAAAGATGGCTGACGGCATCAAGGGAAAAGGACGGGAAGCTCGTTGAGCGGATCCGCGGAACCCTCAAGGGGCGTGATCAGCCCAATACTGGCCAATCTGTTCCTGCATTATACGTTTGATCTCTGGATGGCGCGGACACATCCCGACCTTCCTTGGTGTCGGTATGCCGATGACGGACTGGTGCACTGCCGGACCGAGCAAGAAGCAGAAGCCATTAAGGCGGAGCTTCAAGCGAGGCTGGAAGTGTGCGGACTTCAGATGCATCCGACGAAGACGCAGATCGTTTACTGCAAGGACAACTCACGGCACCCTTCGTCTTCGACGGCCCGATCAATGGCGAATGCTTCCGCGCTTACGTGAAGCACCTGCTCCTGCCGACCTTGCGCGAGGGCGATATCGTCATTCTCGACAATCTCGGAAGCCACAAGTCGAACGCTGTCAGACAGATGATCAAGGCGGCTGGCGCCAGGCTCTGGTACCTGCCGCCATACTCGCCCGACCTCAACCCGATCGAGCAGGCATTTTCCAAGATCAAACACTGGATGCGGCAAGCCCAGAAGCGCACCCTCGAGGACACCTGGCGCCATATCGGTCACCTCGTCCAGGAGGTCCAGCCCCGCGAATGCGCCAACTACTTCGCAAACTCAGGTTATGCTTCAATCAAAATGTGAAACGCTCTAACGAGGACGCGGTCGATATCATCGCAGGACCTGCAACGGACATCCGTCCCGACAAGTCGAGCAAAGCCAGCTTCCCGCAGCCGTCGTCCTCTTAGAATCCATACGGCCGTTCGGCCCAGCGCAGAAGCACTCGAGCATCCCGATTGGGCAAGATGACACGCTGATCGCGGAGGCCCTTGGCGATGGTTTGACCAACCTCCGGCTCGACGCGATTGCCATGCGTAATCAGAAAAAACCAGCCGAATGGAACGCCGACTTCACGGTCGATCGCTTCCACGCGGTCCATCAAGAAATGGACGGACGCACCTCCCACGCCAAGCCTCTCGTCCGGCAGATGAAGGGGACGCGGCACAAATCCAACCTCGCGCGTGCCTTTGTGGTCGTAGTCGCAAATATCGAGGGCCCAGTGCGCGTAGACGCGTTCAGCCGAGGCGCTCGATTCGTCCCAGTCCTGGAAGAAACGGTTCTCCCGCGGTACGAACTCGAACCAGTCCGGCACCAGTTCAAGAAACGGCGTCTCGGTTGTGCCCTCCCGTGTCACTTCACGCACCGCACGACGTTCCATCTCCGGCCGCTGCGCCTCGCGCCTCTCGCGCTCGAGTCGGGCGCACCGCGTAAGGTAACTCCGAACGTAGATGACGCTGCTGCCCGCGCGCCCAAGCATCCGATAGAGCGGACCCGCGATGACCTTGTTGTCGGACATCTCTTCGTGCGTGATCCATGACGGATCGAGTAATTCGTCCTTGCCCCAAGGGCGGTACGTCGATTGACGATCGGCCCCGCACGCGATTCGACTTCCCGGCCGAGACGGATTTGCACATAGTCCGCCGCGCCCGATCCAGTCGGCGCGAAGGCGTAGACCGTCTTACCGCGCCATTCAGAAGTCTGAAGATCGCTCTGGCGCAATCGCGTCCAGAGCGCGCCGATGTCGCCGTTGTTCTTGGCAAGCTCGGCTTCCATCCACGACCGGTATTCTGCGATCCGTGTCCCGTCAGCGGCGATCACCGAGCGTCTGTCGCGCCAATACTGGTCATCGATGGCCGCCGTCGAAAATGGGAATCCAGCAAACGTCTCTGTCAGCGCGGCCGCCAGCGCCGTTTCGTTAGCTCCGATCGGAAGACGGGCGAGGACCGCCTCGATCGTGGCGGGATCGGGCAGTCGTGCGGAACATTCTCCGGAGGCTCATCCATGACTTGATCCCATCATCGGAGCCTGTTTCGCCGCGCGCTCGATCTCTTCCATTGACGCCAGGATGTGCTCGAACCGAAGCCCCGCCGCAAGATCATTGGCGTCATGTTCGCATAGTCACGCGCGAGCGCGTCGATCGGCGCACGAGGCCGGTTCGCTGTCGTTAAGAAAAGATCGAACTTCTCGCCGGATGACCTCCTTGCAAGCTGCGCTGCTCACGAGCCATCCTCCGGTATGGCGTCGTCACGCTCGAGCAAGGGCCTAAGGAAATCCTGCATCCAGATCGGCATAGCTGACAGACCTGCGCGAAGATCGTCGCGAATCACCCTTCCATGCTGCGGATTTGCAAACAGTCTGTTCAGGAGGTTCACTATTGGCTGTCGATCATACCTACTTGTCATCATGTCCTGCATCCAATAGAGCGCCTGCACGACGCGCATGCCTGGACGTCCGGCCCAATAGAGACGGCTGGGCGCTGCCGACTTGAAATGGATGACCTGCTTTCCAAGGATGATCGGCTTCAGGCGGGCGTCGATCAGGACCTCGATGCGCGATGGGACGGCCCTGGTGAAGCCGAGATCATTCGCGGTAGTCATCCCGTCAACCACGACGCGGGCTTGGTCGCGGCGCGCCACGGCCTTGATGACGGCGCGATAGTCGGGGATTCCCAGCTTGCCCGTGAAATTGCTCTTTCGCGGCCGGTCGTAGAGGCCACGATCGAAGCGGCGTAGTTCGCCAGCCACGACCAGGCGCTGCAACGCCTTGTCGACGGTCGCACGGCTTCCGAAGTCGGCGAAATTGTCCATACCTCTGTGGGTGCCGCGTCGATGCGGGCAATGAGCCGCGATCGGAGGTCCGGGGTCGGCTCCTTGAGCGTGTCCGAAATATGATGTAAATTTCGGTCGGAAGCAACTCAGCTGCGATGGAATCTTTGACTGGAACTCGCCCGTTTTGAGCGGTCAAAGGACCTAAGACCTCGGACCAGTTGACGGACACCCGTCTGCACGCATACTGTCCTCAGTCCTAGGACAGAGGACATGCGCGCGGAACCCATGAAAAGTCAGGATATTGTCGTCCTGCTGAAGCTCGTGTGCTTGCAGGATCATGAGCACGCCGGCGGGGTAGGCCCCTTTGGCCAAGATGGCGAAGACCCATACTCGGTGCGGGGACTCGAGACGTCCCTCGGAATCAGCAAAACCGAAGTCGCCGCCTCGATCAAGCGCAGCCTTGCATCGGGTATGGCAATTAAGCGCCCGATGACGAGCCGTCCCGATCCCAATCGCAGGAACCTGCGCGACTTCATCACATACGGCCTGAAGTTCGTTTTTCCGGCAAGCCCGGGTCCCATGCAGCGCGGCATGCCAACGGCATTCGCCGCCCCGGTCCTGAAGGACTTACTCTACAGCGCGGGTAGCCTGATTCATGTTTGGCCTTATGCGCGCGGCCGCGAGATGGGGCAGTCCGTCGCGCCGCTGTTCAAGACTGTGCCGAAAGCCGCCGAGAGGGATGATCGCCTCTATGCCTATCTGGCTCTCGTCGACGCAATACGGCTCGGCAATCAGCGCGAAGCGAGTCTCGCGGCCAACTTGCTCAAGGAGAGACTAGGGTGACCATCCAGGGGCATCTCAAGGAAATGCTGAAGACAGTCGCCGGCGCACTCGGCGATGAGCTGCGTGCGCGATTGGTCTTCGTCGGAGGCTGCACAACCGCTCTCTACATAACGGATCCGGTCACCCTCGAAGGAGTCAGATCGACAGATGATGTCGACCTGATCGTGGATCTCGTCGGCTTCCCGGAGTGGGCAAAGCTGGTGGATCAGTTGCGAACGCAGGGTTTTTCCGAGACACCCGAGGACAATGTCATCTGTCGGATGAAGCTTAATGAACTCAAGGTCGATTTCATGCCCGACGACGAGAAGATCCTCGGTTTCAGCAATCGTTGGTACGCAAAGGGCATCGAAACAGCTGTTGAGACGCCCCTGGATGATGCCATTACGATTCGTCGCCTCACGCCGCCCTTGTTCATCGCAACGAAGCTGGAGGCTTATCGCGGAAGAGGTAGTGGGACCTTATCGGCAGCCGCGACGCCGAGGACATTCTCCTGCTCGTCGACGGGCGGGAGGAACTGCTTGACGAAGTTGCCGCCTCCGATGCAGACATTAGCTCATACATTGCCGAGCAATTCGGAGCGCTGCTCGCAGATCGCGACTTCGATCATTTCCTCGAAGGAAATATTCGCGGCCCGGTGGGGCGTGCTGACATTGTTCGCGACCGATTCGTTGCATTGAGCCAGTTGGGCAACGGCTGATATGGCGTTTGCAATCCAATGGCACAGCCAGCAGGGAACGAGGACGACCGACAACCGGGATTGCGCCGGGATCGGCATACGCCAGACGTCGGCCCTCGCCATAGTGCTCGACGGTTCGACCTCTGGAGCAGAGAGCGGAGCCTTTGCCCACGAGATTGCGCGTCGGATGGTCGATTGGTACGTGTCGACCGACGAAAACATCACCGCGGGGGTTCTCACAGCTCAACTTCGCGCGACGCATGCTAAACTGTCGAAACAGTTTCGGAGGGATTCGGCGAGTTACCTTCTGATGCATGTCGGCGCTGCTCAAACAGCTCTCGTTCTGCACGCAGGCGATTGCCTGGTTGGCCGTCAGGCGCCGGCGGGTCCGATGTCCTGGCTAACCCAGCCGCACACGCTTGCCAACTCGGTGTCGCAGATGACGATCGGCGACCTTGCGAACGATAGCGGTCGTCATCGCCTCACGCGAAGCTTCCGCTCGCGAGAATTCGTCGAGCCAGCTTTCTGTTCAATTGCGCTGGACGACACGCCAGTGCTCGTGGCGACTGACGGGTTCTGGGCCGAGCTGGATCATCGCCAGCAGAGCGCTTTCATCCATGGTCGCGTTCCGGAGAACGCCGGAGAGAGACGACCGCAGCGTACTTCAGATCACACGACTCGGAAGAGGCGGGTTGTCCAAGGTCTCACGGAGCGAGCCTCCTCGCAGAATCTACATGGTCTGCAAGCGCAAAATTGTCGCAAATTTTGCCCCTCTCGATCGAGACAAATTTCGTGGCGTTGAGACGTGACAGATTTTGTGTGGAATTGACCTGGCATGGACGAGTTTTTGGCTAACGAGATTCTAAATTTCTTCTCTTACGGTGCCCGCGGGCAATTGAAGACCGTGGAGTGTTCTGGATGTTTGCCAAGTTGATGCTTCGCGTTCGTGGTCAGCTGATTGCGGGTTTTGCAGCGGAATGTGCGATCATAGCGCTCTCATTCGGATATGCGGTTTTCGCAGTTAGCGGAGTCTCAACCACCGTCAATGAGATGGTGGGTCTTCGTACGCCGGTTGCGATCGCCAGTGCCGAGTTGGCCGGCAATACCGTAGTCTTTGTCGCTTCCGAGAAGGCTTCGGCTAACCTAGAGTCGGTTGCCTGCGCCACTGAGCAGATGAGCTCATCAGTGACCGAAATCGGCCGCCAAGTGTTGGATGCCGCGCGCATTGCGAGCGCCGCGGTTCGATAGGTGCCGTCGGCGACATTCGGCGCTTTGCCGATCCGACCAGGCTGGTGAGCTACCTGGGGCTGAACCCGAGCGTCAGGCAGTCTGGCGAGGGCCCCTACCATGGCAGGATCACCAAGCAGGGCTGCGGCCAAGCTCGCGGAATGCTCGTCGAAGCAGCATGGGCTGTAGCCCGTTCGGCGGGACCGCTGCGTGCATTCCTTCAACGTGTCGCTGCACGACGCGGCAAGCACATCGCGGCAGTCGCGACGGCGCGGAAGCTGGCGATGATCATCTGGCATATGCTGACCAAGAGCACTGACTAAATCTGGACGAGGCCGGCCCTGCTGGCGCACAAGTTCCGGAGCATCGAACTGCGCGCTGGACTACCCACCAGCCATGCCAAGCGTGGATCGGCCTATGATACAACATCCCCGCGAAGAGGGCTGAGGAACGAGCAGGCGTGGAATGCGCCGAGAAGGAGTATACGAGATTGGCGGCCAAAGCCGCGATCCCGACACAGCAAGGCTTCTGCAACATAGGGCTTGTCTACAACATCCGTGTCGGTCGGCTTGCCGGGCTGCGAGAAGTCCAGCATGACGCCGCGCTGGTAGGCCCACAGGTCAAGATCGCGCGACACGAACTCGCTGCCTTGATCGACGCGGATCGTGGCCGGGAAGCCCGCTTCTTTGCAGGCCCTTTCCAGCACCGCCACGACGTCGGCGCCGCGGAAGGTGAACCGTGGCGCCAGCGCCGGTGAGAACCGTGAGAAGATATCGACGATTGTCAGCACGCTAAGCTTGTGTCCTGTTGCCAACTGGTCATGGACGAAGTCCATCGCCCAGGTCTCGTGGATCGCGTCGCCGGCTTGCGATCATCGCGCAGCTTGACTTTGACGCGGCGCTTGGGCCTTTTTGTTGCGCAATTGCAGGCCCAACTCGCGATAGACGCGCCGGGTCTTGTTCTGGCACGGCGCCCATCCTTCACGACGCAGCAGCACGTGAACGCGGCGATAACCGTAGCGAATGCGGGCATGACAGGTCTCCTTGATCTTCTGCTCGAGGGCAGCTTGGCCGGAGCGACGGGACTTGTAGTGGTGGGTCGACCTGTCAAACTAAAACGCCGCACAGGCCCTGCGGATCGAGACCTGCCATTCGTTGCGGACTTCGTCAACCAGCTTGCGCTTCCGGCAAGGCCTCATAGCCTTCGGCGGATCACGTCCTGCGGCATCTCCTTGTCGAGCGACAGGCCCGCGACCAGTTTCTTCAGCTTGCCGTTCTGGGCCTCGAGCTGCTTCAAGCGCGGCATCTCCGTCGGCAGCAGTCCGTCACACTTCTTCTTCCAGTTGAAGTAGGTCGCTTGGCTGATCCCGACCTTGCGGAAGATCTTCGCAGCCGGGACGCCATCGTTGCCCTGCTTCAGGATGAACGCCTTCCGGGCGTCCGAGAACTTCGAGGCCTTCATCGTCCTTCGCTCCTCCCAGCCGAGGGGATTCGGCAGCGAAAACTCTAGCCAAAGTGGTCCAGCTTGCCGGCCTCAGATCATGTCGTTGAACCGACACGCACGATGGTTTCACCGAAAGGGTTAAGTGTTGGCGCCCTGCCTTCGGTCATGAAGCGCTCGAAATTGAGCGATCTTAACGTCGCTACCGTGTTGCCCCGTTGCGAGCGCTTCTAAGCCTGCTCGTTGTCGTCGCGCTCGCGCACAACCGTTCGGCGCGGCGAAGGACGTTGATCATCGAGAGGAGATCGTCAGCGTCGGCTTCAATGCGGCTCTTCACTCGCATCCCAGTCGGAAACTGAAGATGTCGGCGACCGCGTCCAAGACCTGCTCGCCATCTGTCTGGAGCCTCTGATTCCGATCCTGCGGTGTTTGAAAAGGCGGTAGGCCTGAAGCAGGTGCTCGATTACGACTCGGTCGCCGGATCAGAAGGCCTGGTGCGGCTCGAAATCGTCATGCTCGCGCATGTGAGGGGACTGCGTCGCAGGCAAGCTCGAGCGGGTCCGTGGGACCATAGGACACCGAGAACCAACAGTCAGAGCTTGGCTCTTTTCGTACCAACGCGTCGCGCTTCAGACAACGTGTCGGGAGTCGGACGACGCGAAATCATCGCTGGCAAACCAAATGGCCAACTCTTTTCGAATTCCGTCGGCTCTGGGGGCGCGAGCCGAGTGATCTAAGGGCTGGTATGGCGCTTGCTTAAAGAGAGGCGGAACCACGTCTACGCCCCCTGGCGATTAAATACCTTCGCCTGCGATGGACCTAGGAGATCGGTTCTTTAGCACGAGGAGCTAATAGCATGTCCGGTGTTGCTGCTGCGTTTCTATGCTCTTCAAGCAAGTCACGGGCGACGGTTTATGATCGGCTCAAGCACATGGTTCCGAAACTTGCATTTCGCGGTCAGGCGGGGGTCGGCATTGCAGCTTTCATGCACAAGGAAGGTGTTCGATATGCGAGAGCGCTTCAGTCCTCATGCGACTCAGTGCGCATTGAGCACGATGAACAGGATCCGAATTTTAGGCCCCATGTTGCAATCGCCCATATCCGTAGCCGATGCCGCGGAATCAGCGATGGCGGGGACCTTCAGCCAATTCACAACAATGCGGGCACCAGCCGCAGTTTGGCAATTTCTCTAGATGGAGCCTTGGTCAATGGCCGTGAACTCAGGGGAGAATTGCTTGCCCAGGGCTATAGGTTGGGCAGCAACACAGATGCTGAGCTCTTGCTCAAGTGGATTGAAGGCTCTTGTGAAAGAGACTATTGGCGGCACGGTCTGCCCGTCAATTACGAAAACATCTTTCGCGACATTGATGACCGAATTGATGGCGCTATTAGCGCGATTCTCCTGGACGGAGAAGGAAATCTGGTTGCATACCGTAATCGATGTGGTTTGCGTCCATTGGAAACTATGCAAACAGATGACGGGTTCTTGCTGGTTGCTTCGGAAAATTGTGCCTTTGCCGATCTGGAGGGTAAGACACAGCAAATCTTACCAGGGCACATCAGGTATGTAGACGGGAAAATGGGGTACTGCGTTGATCGTTCCGTGAGCAACGGGCAATACAAAGCCAAACTCTGCGCCTACGAAGCTCTTTACTTAGGAAATCCGAACACATCGGTCGAAGGCCAATCACATTTCGAAACCCGTTACAACATCGGAGCCGCCCTTGGTGGCCTTGTTGCGCAGCGACTGCAAGGAGAACTAGGCTCCACACTCACAATCGTTTCCTCCATGCCGCATACTGGCGGGCCGTACGCTGATGGTCTGTTTGCATCTCTCGTCGAATACGGCGTGTTCGCCCAGCGTCGGGAAGTAGTCTCAACGCAATTTTTTCAGCGAACTCTAATCGGTACACCCAGCGAGCGAAAATGTCTCATTGCTCAAAAGTACCGCGTATCGGAAACGAGCCTTGCTGAAGCCGCGATAATAATTGTCGACGAGGCCCTCATTCGTGGCGATACCAGTCAGGCTGTCACGAATATGCTGCTTGCCGCTGGGGCCAAAGCCGTACATTGGGCGATCGGTTCGCCGCCCATAGTGGCTCCTAACTACTACGGCATGGGTATCGACACACTAGATGAGTTGGCATTCTGGCAGATATGGAAACAATTGCCGCCTGAACAGCGCACGCAAATCCTTCGCTTTCACAAGATGGAGCCGCAAGATCTCAAAATCATCGAAAGCAATATCGCGGCATCCATCAACGCGGCCACGATAACGTATCTGCCGTTTCCACTTCTAGTATCGTTGTTGCCCTGCAGGCAAGACGGCGTCGATTTGTCACCGTTTACATTCGAGATGCCAACCCCTGCGGGGCAGAAGCGCGCGAATAGGAACTTGCGCGAATTAGCGGCCGATCTTCCCTATTCGGAATCGATCCTTGCTTGAGGTCAAATCATGAAACCGGTTCTCGTCTTTGATTGGAATGGAACGCTGCTCGATGATACGTACGCACTGCTCCAAACGACAAATGCCATACTAGATCGCTTTGGTCATGCAACAATCGACATGAGCACCTTCCGGGAACATTGCGATGTTCCGCTATCTCTTCTTTATCGCAGTCTCGGAATGTCGCAAGACGAGGTTGCGACGGTGGATCGCGATGGCAGTGCAATCTTTCACGACACGTACGAACCTCTTGCGGGTAAAGCCGATCTGCGCGAGGGCGCGCGCAGGGTGTTGGAGTTAGCGCACCAAGAAGCAGCTTCGTCCATCATCGTGAGCAACCATATAGTCGATCCTCTGCGCTCCCAATTGAGAAGACTTGGGATCGACGACTACATCAACGATGTGCTCGCCTTTGAAAACCGCACTACCCAATATAAATCGATGAGCAAGGGAGAGCGGCTTCGTCTATACATGCAGAAAAACAACCTGAAGCCGGCGTCAACCTTCATCATCGGCGATATGCCGGTCGAAACGGATATCGCGCGCAATCTCGGACTCGTAAGCATATCCATTACCGGTGGATTTGTTTCGGAGTCGCGCTTGCGCGCGGCGCGTCCTGACTACACGATTAACAACCATCATGAGCTGTTACCAATCTTACAAAGGCACGGGTTTTTTCGGAATGCATAAATCATGATTGGCGAGGAATCATCACCCAACGTCGCTCCTAAAACGGCGAAGCAGAGAATAGGCCTTATCGGAGCTGGACGCATGGGAACCGGTATCGGTATCAGCCTATTGCGTCACCAAATCGAGCTGCATATCAAAGCGAACAAAACTCGCTTCGGTGCGGATCGCTTGACTGGTGCAGGTGCCCATGAACATCCTTCGATCGCCGAGTTGGCGCGGCATGTAAACGCCGTCGTGTTATCCTTGCCTTCCAGCCGCGAGGTTGAGGCAGTATGCCTTGGGCAAGATGGGCTGTTCGTCCATATGCCCCGAGGAGGGTTGATAATTGACTGCTCGACGTCTTATCCTGCTTCAACGGTCGCACTGGCTGAGCAGGCGCAAAAATGCGGCCTAAGCTTTATGGACGCTCCAGTAACGCGGAGCCCCGAACAAGCAGAGCTAGGCCTTCTCAACGCGATCGTTGGATCGAATGAAAAGCTTTTTCCTGTCGCTGAGGGCATTCTTGGTGCGTTTTGTGAGACCGTTCTTCATGTCGGAGATGTCGGACAAGGTCACAAGCTCAAGCTTGTTTACAACAGCATGACTATGGGGATAGCGGCGGTAGCCGCGGAGGTTTGCCAGTTTGCGTGCGGCCTTGACGTCGATCTCGTAACACTCCGCTCTCTGGTTAGTCGGGGCTCCACCAATAGCGGAATATTTCAAGCCTTCGTGTCCTTTTTGTTAGGCGAGAAACCCGATGTTCTGGCAATCTCAATCGCGAATTCCGCAAAGGATATTGAGTGCGCTGTGCGCCTGGCAGGCGAGAGCGCAGTTCCGGTGCCGGTCTTGGCTGCCGCCGCACACAAATTAAATGTCTCAGTTGTTGCGGGCAAAGGCGAACTCACACTACCTCATCTGTCTCGCCCATGAGCTCCTCGGCCTATTCATAGCAATCGAGAGCGGGCTCTAACCGCGGAGCGAGTGCAGATCGTCGTTATGGAGAGGTGTAGCTGGCGGGGCCGCGGCCCTCTATCGGTCTGCGCATTTTCATCGATGCAGTGTACGCATCCGGGCAACCCTACGATTACCCACATTTTTTGAGGTGTACTGTGCCGAAAAACTTGAGTCGCCAGAAACGCTTGTGATTCTTTGACGGGTACCTGATTCGAGAAGAGGTGCTCTATGGACTGACTTCACGCGCGCGGGATGAGAAGGCGGATCGGTTGACGTCTGACGCGGTGACCTGGTTTGACCGTGAAGCAGCGCTTTGCGAATTCCATGACACTCGGCTTGGCGAGAGAATTCGCATGCTGCTGAAGCAGATCGGCGGAGACATCGGACAGAGCATTCCGATGGTGTGCCAAGACTGGGCTAATACCAAGGCGGCCTATCGTTTCTTTCTCCAATGAACGAGTAAGCGAGGCCGACATCCTGTCACAGTGCCGGCCTTTGGCATGAGTTGCATCGTGTCGAGACATGATGCATCCGCGCCACGTCCGCGTTTCACCGTATTGGCGACCGGCGCGAGTACATCTGATTGGCAGCTTCATTCCACGAGGCGACCTAAGTGCGGCAAGGCCGCCGCTTTTGTTGACCAGGCGATTGCCGGCATCTGAGCCGCTTCGCGCGAGAAGATCGGTGCTTTCCCGGTACGACGTTTGGAATTGTGCGAACGGATTGTCGGGCGGAGGGAGCTCCAGCCACTCGTCGTCGTACTCGGGACGGTCGTGCTCGAGTCCGTAGTCGAAATCTTCGACCACGTGGTGGGAGCCGGTGTTGGTTTCCTGATGGTTCTCGACGCCCTCCGGATACTCCCAGACCCTAGGGAAAGTCTTCCCAATTCCGGATGCTTAATAACGGCTTCATGGTGGAGCTCCGGTCCCATCTGTCGCTCGTCGCTGCAAACGGCGTTCCAGTCCAGCAGGTCCGAATCGATTTCGTGTATCTCGCCAAAACGTCGATGTCTGATACGGGCGGTTCCATTGCAGTAGACGTACATCACCAGCGATTTCCCGACTCTTTCCGATGGCATCATACCATCGGAGCGCGCCCGCGGTCGAAGCGGATTGTCGATCGCCGATAACCGACGAAGGAGTGCACGACCGGCGTCGAGCAATGGACAGGAGTCGGATCCCGCGCCCAACATACGGCCATGAAGAAGGTCGTGAAAAGCGATGTCATCGGACAGCAGGGAATGTCCCTCATCGAGGGAATCGTTCTCTTGGAGTTCATGTTCTATCCGACCGGCGGCGTCGAAGCGGAGATCGACGGCTTCATCGAGTTGCGTGACGCCGAAACGGGCGAGGTCGCAACTGGTAGTGTCCAGTATCTTTCGCACATTGATCAGGCGACGACTCCGGTCTCAGAGAGTTGCTGCTGATAGAGCGGTCGCATATTCATGTAGCATTTGGTCGACCACGCGTTCCGGCAATGTGCCGCAGCCGTGCCACTGCCAAGTTGAGACAGGATTGACCGTCAGGAAAGGCGCCGATGACACGGGTTCGTCGCCGGATCTCCTTCATGATGCGCTCGAGCGGATTGTTAACCGGTATGAGGATGGCGCGGTCACTGTTTCCGCTACTGGCTTTTCGAACTGGTGGCATATGCTGCGAGTATCCGGGATAGAGGCTCCGGGAGCACGAAGGTGCGGGCGGCCGGTTCGTACGATGAGCTGCGAGCTCGTTTTGTTAGGTGGCCGCCTCTTACGACTCGCCCGGTTGCGCCGAGAGCGCGAATCCGTAGTTGTCGTGTCGCCCGCCGCTCTCGTTATCAACGTGGCGGGTAGGAAAGACGGACATGCGACGCGTAATCGGAATGGATATCCACCGCACCTTCTGGGAGGTGGCGATTTGGGAAGGAGGCGTGCTGCGGCACGCAGGCCGGGTCGACATGACCCGCGTGGCACTTGAAGGCTTCGGGAGGACGCCTAAGCCGACGGACGAGGTCGTTCTGGAAGCGACTGGCAATAGCATGGCAGCGTCGCGCGTACTGTCGCCTTTCGTCGCCCGGGAGGTGATCGCCAACCCGCTGCAGGTGAAGGCGATCGCCCATGCGCATGTGAAGACCGACAAGGTTGATGCAGGCACTCTCGCGAACCTTTACGTCGCGGGCTACTTGCCCGAAGTGTGGACGCCGGACGCGGTTACCGAGCGATTGCGCCGGCTGGTGGCGCGGCGTTACCAGATTGTACGTCGTCGAACACGCGTAAAGAATGAGGTGCATGCGATCCTTGCGTCGCATCTTGTTCCGAAGTGCCTTCACTCTGACCTGCTCAACCAGCGCGGCCGAGTGTGGCTTGCACGGCAGGTCGTGCCGGCAGATGAGCAGCCGGCACTTGAGCGGAATATCCGTGAACTCGATCGGCTCGCCGAAGACCAGGCGGAGTTGGACCGCGAGATCGCACTGAGTGTCATGGGCGACAGTCCCGTGCGAAGGCTGATGACGATCACGAGCGTCAACCTAACGGTGGCCGTCGGCATCATCGCGGCGGTCGGCGACGTCACGCGAGTCAAGAGCCCACAGAAGCTGGTGAGCTACTTCGGCCTGAATCCACGGGTACGCCAGTCGGGCCTCGGCGCTGCCCATCATGGGCGCATCAGCAAGGTTGGTCGCAGCCACGCGCGGGCGATGCTGGTCGAGGCGGAATGGGGTGCTGCAAAGAGGCCTTGTTCGTTCGCATCAGGGCGAAGCGGGGGCATCAGATCGCGGCGGTCGCGCTTGCCCGTAAGCTCACTGTCCTATGCAGGCATCTGCTGACCAAGCAGGAAGACTATCTTTGGGCGCGGCCGGCTCCGGTGGCGAGCAAGATGCGCGCCATGGATGGAGGCTCAGGCGGGGCGGCCGCAGAAGAAAGGCAATCGCCGGGGGGACCACTTACGCCTATAACGTCAAGTCTCTGCGCGACCAGGAACGTCAGGTCGCCGAACTCGCCGAGAAGAGTTACGTACGATTTGTAACGTACTGGAAAGTATGTCCGCCGAGGGCGCGGCGCGCGGACGCCTCAACCCGATAAGGCTTGAATAGGCTGCCTGGCCGCGCTTCCAGCCGACACGCCGCTCTTCGCCACGAGGTCGCCCGCGCCAACCGCGGCGCGGCTCTCTTGGGTATGAATGGCCTTGAGCATGTGGCTCACCTCGCGGACCCGGGTCGACGGCACGAGGCTGAAGACATTGCGATAAAAATGCACCATGCGGCGCTGATAGCGTACCCCCCGTAGTAATCCGTAACGCTTTCGGCAAGACCTCGGCAGGCATCGGAAACCACCAACTGCACGCCCTTGAGACCACGATCGACGAGATGCCGCAAAAACGATGACCAGCCGGACTTGCCTCCGTGGCACCTTCACAGATGCCGAGGATCCCCCGGAATCCCTCGGCATTGACGGCCGAGGCCATCAGCAGCGACACGTTGCGAACTTCACCGGCCCAGCTGCGCTTCATCACAATGCCATCGAGATAGAGATACGGATGCTCGTCCTCGATCCTGCGATTCCGCCATGCCTCGATCTTGGCATAGATCTTCTTGTTCAGGTTCGACACTGTGCTCGGGCTGACCCGGGTGCCCCACAGCGCCTCCGTGATGTCTTCGACCCGGCGAACTGAAATCCCGGCCAGATACATCTCGATCAGCGCCTCCTCAACCGAGCTCTCCCGCCTCTGGTAGCGCTCGATAGTCGCCGTCTCGAAGGTTTGCCGCCGTAGCTTCTGGCCTTCAAATTGACGTCGCCCGCCTTGGTTTGCAGCGTTCGTTCGTAGCTGCCCGCCCGCGTGTCCTGCTGGGCCTGGCTCCGCTCATAGCGTCCGACACCGCACAGCAGGTCCGCTTCGGCCTCCAGCATGGCATTCAGCGTCTCTTCTACCGTTCCGCGGACCATCTCGCCCAGGTGATCGCGAATCCGGGCTTCATCTATCTGGATCACCTGACCCATGGCATTCCCATCGTTCATCCAAAGCTCCTTCATTCTAGAAGAAGCCGTCAGTGCTGAAAGAGCGAAAGATTCTGTACGCAACCTGCTCCTGCGGGTCCAGGGCAAGGCCACTGAGCGCGAACGACTGCAGGTGGAGACCGAGGAAACGTTCGAATTCGCGTGCGCCGACGCTGACATCGAATACTGGACCAAAGGCACGGCTCCCGTCCTGCTGATCGTCGTGGCTCTGAAGACGCGGAAGGCCTACTGCAAATCGCTGAAGGAGTGGTTTGCGGATCCGGAGCGCCGTAAGTCCCGCAGGTCGTCTTCGAGAAGGCGAACCTACCAACGCTAAGGGGTGTCCCAATGGGGCGATCTGAGTACAATAGGACCTATGCTTGGTGGCAGGATTAAGCCGCCACACTAAAAGCGAGGACTACGCATGCGCCCGAATTATCTTTTCGGAATGAGGCAAGCCGCGAGGCAAGCAAAGGCACTCCAAATTCCCGAAATCGCCGCTATCGAGTTTGGCGTCGCTGGCGGTATGGGACTGCTGGAGATGGAACAAGTCGCTGAGAGTCTTCAGGCTGAAACGGGAGTTCGCTTCCGACTCTACGGCTTCGATCTGGAAACTGGCTTGCCACCCTCTGACGATTACCGAGATCTGCCATACCTCTGGCGCGCCGGTTTTTTCAAAATGGATAGGGCTAAATTGGAGCGTCAATTAAAGCGCGCCACCCTGATAATCGGCAACGTCGGCGAGACGGTTCTGGCGTTTATCGAACGCTATTCGCCACCTGTTATCGGCTTTGTGTCTTTCGACCTCGACCTCTATACAAGTACTAAGCCGGCACTAAACCTTTTCAACTCTGCTGCATCTCATTTTCTACCACGGACCTTCTGCTACTTTGACGATATCGTCGGTGATCTTGATGAAGTACACTGCGAATGGGTTGGGGAACTTCTGGCAATCCGGGAATTTAACGATGCTCACGCAGCGCGGAAAATCGCAAAGATAAACGGTCTGTCTTGGAAGTTTGGCGCACCAACGCAGTGGCATGACCAGATCTTTGTGTTGCACCTGTTCGATCACCCCGCCTACAAGCAATACATCAATGAGCGGACGGACTGGCAACTGCCCCTACCAGAATAAGTTAGCTGGTCCCGGCCTTGCGGCAGATCTCCGCCACCGCAACCCCGTCACTGCCCTGCTTCAGGATGAGCGCCTTCTGGGCGTCCGAAAACTTCGAAGCCTTCATCGTCCTTCGCTCCTCCCAGCCAGGGAACCGGTGCGAAAAACTCTAGCCAAAAATGGTCCAGTTTGCCGGCCTCAGATCAGAAGATGGACGGGCAAGGTTCACGGAAGAGCAGGTTATCGCAGTGTTGAAGGAGCATGAGGCTGGAGCGACGACAGCAGGCCTGGCTCGCAAACACGGGTCTCCGAGGCGACGATCTACAATTGGAAGGCCAAGTTCGGCGGCATGGAAGTCTCCGAAGCCAAGCGGCTGAAGCGCTCGAGGAAGAGAACGCGAAGCTGAAGAAGCTGCTGGCCGAGCAGATGCTCGATGCGGCGGCACTGCGCGAGCTTTTGTCAAAAAATGTATGGTTCACCCCGTCCGTGTAAGGGTTCGTAACAACGAAAATGACACTTCCAGTTGCATAAATGTATCCGGCCTCTCGTGAGTGGACTGCTGTTGCAGCCAGGCCATGATGAGATCTGCGCACGCCGTTCCCAATAAATGGTTCGGGCACGAAGCCCGTTTTTTGCACAGGCCTTACGGCATGTTGATCCACTGTTTCGTCATCACTGTTCCCGAGCCATGCAATCGAAGCCAGCGTCAGGTGAAAGCAGGATCTCTGCGTTCGTAGAGAGCTCAAGACCACCCAGACAATGCGTGCGGATTCCGAGATGATGGTGCGCACCGTACCGACTTGATGGCGCGCAGGGTTCCGAAATGATCGCGCCCAGCATTCCGAGCATTTTCCGCGCAGCATTCGGATTTGATCGCGCGCAGATTCGGATGGTGTGAGGCCCGATCGTTGGGCCAATTCTCCGGCTGGAAGCAGCTGGGAGGATTGGATGCCGACGAGGAGGGTTATCATGCGCCAGGTGCGCGAGATTGTGAGGCTGAGCCTTGCATCGGGAGGCGTCCGACGCGATGACCTGGTTTGATCGTGAAGCAGCGCTTTGCGAATTCCAGGACGCTGGACTTGGCGAGAGATTTACATGCTACTGAAGCAGATCGGTGGAGACATCGGCCAGAGCATTCCGATGGTTTGCCAAGACTGGGCGAATACCAAGGCGGCCTATCGTTTCTTTTCCAATGAACGAGTAAGCGAGGCCGACATTCTGTCTGGTCTCTTTAAATCGACGCGGGAACGTATCGCGGCTGCGAAAGGTCCTGTTCTTGTCCCGCATGATACGACCGAGTTCACCTATCAAAGAGAGCGCCCGGATCTGATCGGGATGATTAAGCGCATCCCCAAAAGCAACTCCCGAAGATTGGACGGAAAACCCAAACGTACACGACATGCGGAATATTGATGCATTCGAGCTTTGCGGTGACCCTCGAGGGGCTTCCACTGGGGCTCAGCGCCGTGAAGTTCTGGACCGAAAGAAGTTCAGAGGGGGCGCCGCGCTCAGGCGCGAGGTCAACCTGACACGGATCCCCATTGAAACCAAGGAGAGCATTCGGTGGCTGGAGAACCTCAAACAATCCACGGAGCTTTTCGAGAAGCCACGCAGTGCATCCATATCGGTGATCGTGAGGCCGATATTTATGACTTGTTGTGCGCCGCCCAAGAGGTTGGAACGCATTTCTTGGTAAGGACCTTTGTCAATCGCCTGGCAGGCGATGGCGATCATACCGTTGCAACGATAATGGACGAGGTCGTGGTCAAAGGCCTCCACCGGATCGAAGTCCAGGATAGCAAGGGCAATCCAGACCAGTCTGTTCTTGAAATCCGGTATCGTAAAATCGGTACTTTGCTACCGATCGGCAAGCAGTCGCGGTATCCAACTTTGACTATGACAGTGATCCACGCTGATGAAAGAGGAGCGCCAAAGAACAGAAAGAAGATTGAATGGAAACTCCTGACCGATCTTCCAGTGCAATCGGCGCAGGGCTGCGATCGAGAAACTCGAATGGTATTCCCTGCGATGGAAGATCGAGGTCTTCCACAAGATACTCAAATCCGGCTGTAGGGCAGAGGAGGACTCGCAACTGCGGACTGCTCAGCGATTGACGAATCTGATCTCGGTATTCTGCATTGTGAGCTGGCGCATTTTTTGGATGACGATGCTTAATCGTTCAGCGCCAAATGCCTCACCGGATTTGTGCTGACCAAGGCTGAAAGCCAATTGCTTGATCGGCTCGTCGAAGACAAGAATCCAGTCGACACACAACGAAAGACATTGTCGCATTATCTTATCAAGATCGCCAGGCTCGGCGGCTATCTCGCCCGCGCCAACGATCCGCCACCAGGGAATCTGATCATATGGCGCGGATTATCGCGATTCATCGATATCGCAACGGGAGCGAAACTCTGACTCAAAAAATGTGGGTAATCGCAAGCATCACCGGACGGATACCATCAAGCTTGGCCCACGGCGAGTTCGGGCGCCTTTCGGCCGAGGGCAGGCTGCTCGTCAGCCGCGCCAAACGCAGCATTGCCGCTAGCGCGCAGAACGCGCCGGTCGCGATGAAAAAGAGCGGCCCTCGCAGGACTCTGGATACTGCACAGTCTTAGATGTTGTATTTCGTGTGGACGGTAAACGATACTATCCCGGCCTCGGGCGCGTGAGCCGTTAGGCCGAAGCGGGCTAAGAGAAGAGCTACCGACCTCGATGCTTGTTCTTCCGGGTTCTGATCAATCGCCAGAGCAACGACGCCGGTCTTCATCATCTGTCTGACCTCGTCGCTAAGGTCGTGCGCGATCACGATTGGTGCTCTGGCCAACCACGGTGCCACTGTGTGGGCAAGCCCATTTTTTGATCCCGCGACGTAGATACCGCTGACAGCATCCTCGGACATTCCTTTAGGGCACTCATCGCTCTCCATTATCTCGACGTGTATCGGAGAAGAAAGTTCTGCCTTCACACCGTCTCGAAATCCACTAATCCTAGAGGCCTCCGCTCGGTATTTCAGATCGGAGCAGACCGCTAAGTAGATTCCCCGATTGACCATCCGGGACATGAAGAATGCCGCAGCTCGTCCGGCTCCGTAGTGGTCAATCCCGACGTAGGCCAACCGTGGTGTCGTCGGCAGGTCTGATCCGAGAGTAATGACAGGGGTCCCCGATGAGGTCACCGAGGCAATCGCATCTATCATTTGATCTGTCTCGGGTCCGTACACTATCACCGCGTCTGCCTTGGCCGCGCGAATCAGACCCGGGACCGCTTCCGCATGCCGCTCCTCGAATAGGACGCGTTCGATCACAAGGGATTTTGTAGTTTGCGCGATTTGGCTTTCAAACGCTCGGGCAAGCCGCAACAGAAGGGGCGTCCTTTGCGAAGGCATTATTACCTTGACTCGAAAGAGCCGACGATGGGGCGATGGAAGAGTCCGACTGATCCCCAGCTGACGAGCAGCTTCGATGACTTTCAGCGCCGTCTTCGGGGATACATTAGCTCGTTCATTGAGGACGCGATCGACCGTTGCAATTCCGACGCCAGCGAGCTTGGCTACCTCGTTCAGCCCAGGTTTCATTCGCTTCGGCTTTCGTTTTGCGGTATGTTTGTTGACGATAGCCCATCGCAGGTCAACACCGCACTTCGCACCAAGATGTCATGGATGCACAGGATTATAACTGATGACTGAGCGATGCAGAATAGTCATCGTTGGAGGGGGGCACGCCGGCGGCAGATTGGCGCAACTCTTGTCTCGCGGCCCCGATCGCGTCCACGTGACCCTCGTCGGGGCCGAGCCTATCTATCCCTACGAACGACCTCCGCTATCTAAAGGAGTTCTCCTGGGCACCAGCGGGCTCGATGACTGCGTGTTGTGGAAGCCTAACGACCCAGTTTGGGAGCGTGTAGAGACCCATCTCGGCGTCGCCGTTGAAGATGTTGATCGCGTCCGGAAAAACATCCGACTTAGCGACGGTAAAGTGATTAGATACGATCGATTGGTTCTCGCTACCGGCTCTCGAGTTCGCGGGTTTCCGGTGCAAGGAAGTCAGCTCCGCGGCGTCTTTAGCCTTCGAAGTTACGCCGATGCTCAAACCGTTTCTAAGTACTTCCTGGCATCAAACCGAGTGGCCGTCGTTGGTGGCGGATTTATCGGCCTCGAAGTCGCGGCGGCCGCCGCACAGCGCGGCATCCAGCCACGAGTGATCGAAGCTTCCGACCGACTGCTTTCTCGCTTGGTGCCGCGACTGGTAGCAGATCGCCTTGCCGAGACGCACCTCCACGCTGGTGTGCAATTGACGTACGGGGCCATGGTCGAGAGGTTCGTTTCCAATGGCCATGGTAGCCTAAAGCGCGCTGTTCTCAGCAATGGAGATGCTGTTGACTGCAGTGTCGCCGTCGTTGCCGTTGGTGTTGAACCTGAGATATCCCTTGCGATTGGCGCCGGCTTGGAGATCGACATTGGTGTAATAACTAACGAGCAGCTGCGTACCTCTGATCCCAACATATTCGCCTGTGGCGACATTGCCGCCTTCTGGCATCCACTTTACCAACGGCATATACGTTTGGAGTCGTGGCAAAACGCGGAGGATCACGCAAGAATCCTAGCCGCCGTACTGCTGGGCGAAGAAGTTACGGCGCCGTCAGTCCCATTCTTTTGGTCTGACCAGTACGACCTCTCCCTTCAAATAATGGGGTTACCTCATCTCGGTACGTCGACAAGGCGAAAACCGACAGCGTCTGGAAGCGCGATCTTGCTTCACTGCGACGCACTTGAACGACTCGTCGGCGCGACCGCCATCGGACCCACGGCGCTCATCGGGCGAGAGCTGAGAAAAATGCGTCAGCTGATTGCTTCACGCGCTATCTGCAACTCTGTCACGCTTGACGGAGCCGAGTTAGAGGTCGTTGCGGGTTAAGCCCGTCGAGGTACCAAAACGGTGACCGCTCCATCCTCGATTCTCACCTCGTACGTGCGCAGGTTTATGCATACCGGAGCGCCAAGTGCCTTTCCCGTCATATAGCTGAACCGTCCAGAGTGACGGGGGCACTCCACCGTGTGGCCCTCAACATAACCATCGGACAGGTGGGCGTGTTCATGAGTGCAAATATCGTCTGTTACGAAGATTTCGCCCTTCGGGGAGCGAAATATTGCGTATGAATGCCCGTCAAACTCCCAGCGACGAACGTCTTGAAGCCGAATATCCTCTACCTTGCACGCAAACACCCATGTACGAGCGGTGTCGTCAACCATCTTCAAATCTAGGCTCATGTTGAACTTCTCTTCCCTCTTTAGAATATGCTGAACGTCTGGCGCCATCACTTTTGCACCTGACATCGAACCCTTCGTCGATCGATCCGGCGGCAAAGTCGGGCTATCATTAGGTCGACTTCTAGTTCTCCCGCGTACCCGTCGACCTCATTGCACCTTTGGATCTTCTCAATAGACCATGTATGCATGCGCCGCTTCCGGCCGGGCCCCCCAAACCGATGTCGACCAAGATCCCAGCGCTCTCATAGCTCAAATCAACAGAAAGAGGCCATCTGGATCAGCACACGAAGCGTGTATCGACGATACAACAAATCGCGATCGCCTTGATCTGGACACCTACATCTGCAGTCTACAGTTTGCAGTCTTCAGCAGCGGAGCAGTAGTGGGCTGTAACGTTTCCTGAGTTCAAGCGCTGTCGTTGTGCTCTACGCGTTGTCTTCCAGGTGGGCTCCAGACTTGTCCCAAGCCTTCCTGACGCATTCTCGAAGCATCAGGGCTTCGCTCCAGCGATCCGTTGTATCTTCACCATCTCGACCGGTTATCGCGTACGGCCGCGGCCCCAACTCGCAAGTAAACGCCAATGCCTCTCCGTCCGCCGCGCGCCGGCGCCAACTCCGAAAGCCGTAGCCCCACCACTCTAAGAACTGGTCGAGCCACATTTGGTGCTGCGGGAAGCTAATCTCGATTTGTATTTGCTCGCGGCTTGCTACCCTACCGTGGAACGCCCAACACCTATCCAAAACTTGATGGATGTGGCTGTTATTCTCCTCGGTAATTGGCCATGAGAACTCGCGCCCAACAACGAAGTGCGAAATATCCCCCAGCAGCTTGAGATCGGGGATTCGTTCAAGTAGATCGAGTGTAAAGAACAGGTCGGTCGTCATCCGGTCGCGATGTGTCTCTATATAGACGGGAAAATCGACCTCCTCGGCAAGCCGCAGCCATCCTTCTAAAAGCGGGATGCAATCATCCAAGCGACGTGGCCGTACATCTGGTTGAATCTCAAGATGATGAAGACCGAATTCCGTTGCATTTTCGAGCACTGGCTTGAGCTCATCGATGGTCTTCGGAAAACACTGGCCTTCGGCTGTCAACCCGTTCGCCTTCAACAGGCCATGCAGCTCGCGTACGTACTCCCGGCTCCGCCAATCTGCGCTAACGCCGTCATAGCCGGCATCTTTGATCATTCGGATGTTTTCCTCAAGCCCGCGTTCTGGCTCCGTCGCGCTTCGCAATTCCATGGCCCAAAGCGACTGAAAGAACAGGATGGTGTTCATGTAGTGTCTACCTTCGAACTGCTGAGAGAGCGGCTTCATGCGTTGAGTGGGCGTTGACGGCATCTGACTGCAAGAGCTTTCTCAAATCGTAGCTTGGGTCCTGCAGGACGGAAGGCGACGGGCGAAGGCGCCTCTCAATTATCGAGGTCGCGACTCGGACGATCTTTGCTACTTGCGATAGGCTACCGAACGCCGCCGTGGCCTCTAGAACGCCAAATCTGTCTAGGAGAAACGTTACTATACCCCCATCGTCTAAACTACGATTTACCTCGACCTGCGATTTGTTCGGAATGCCAGCAACTTGGAATACTTTGTCGAATTGATCAGACCACATCCATGGAACTGCCCTATAGGAAACCTTTCGTCCCAAAATGTTCAACGCGGCAGTGCCCCCCTGGTCCAGCGCATTCTTCCATGCCTCCAATCGTATCGTGTCTTTACCCGTCGACGCCGGATATCTTGCTGCGTCTCCGGCGGCGAAGATCCGAGAGTCTGCAGTTTGGAGGTATTCATTGACGAGAATGCCGTCGTCAGTGGCAAGGCCAGCCTTCTGCGCCAATTCAACGTCGGGATCCGCGCCAACAGCAACCAGAACTGTGTCGGCTACGAATTCCTGTCCTGATCTGAGTCGCACGCCCTCGACCATGTCGCAACCAATGATCGCCTCCACGTCCGCTCCGAGGAAAACCTTGGTGCCGTTGGAACGATGCAGTTCTAAGATTCTATCGGACGTCGAGATCGGCATCACGCGAGACAGCAGAGCGGGTGCCTTTTCCAAAACTGTTGTGTCAACACCTCTTGCCCGGGCAGACGCCGCGACTTCCAATCCGATCAGTCCTCCGCCGATAACGACAAGCCTTCGTGCCGGCATCAATCTCTCTCGGAGAACGGCGGATTGATCCAACGACCGCAGCGCGATCACTCCCTTCGAGCCGACGCCAGGCAACTGCGGAAAACGCGGTTTTGCTCCTGTCGCGAGCAGGAGGTAGTCATACCGAAAACGATCTCCTCCAGCGAGTGTAACGCTCTGTGCGTCCCGGTCGATTGCTTCCGCTCTGACCCCAGAGCGGAAAAGGATTCCGTTCTGGTCAAGCCAACCTGGGGCAAGAGCCGCTACGCCGCTGAAGCTCTCCTCTTGAGTAAGGACTGACTTGGACAGAGGCGGACGCTCATAAGGGGCGGACCGTTCCTCCGTTAGGAGTACAATCTCGTCGGACCACCCATGCTCCCGTAGTGCGCGAGCTGCACTCGTCCCAGCATGTCCAGCACCAACTATGACAATTCTTCGAGCCATCACATCAAGTCCGAACTGTGCGAGCTTGGAGGTTAGTCGCCGACATCTGATTTAGGCTATTCTGAACCTGATGTTTTTCCATCATGTTTACGATTCGTAGACTCGCTCGTGTGCGGGGCGCCCCGAGTCGGCGGCCTGCCGGCGTAGGATCAACGCCATGTAGTGTGGCGTGTTCGCCGTCAGCGCCTCTGAGACCAGGACTTCACGAAGGAGGATTTCTGGTTCATCGTTGCCGTACGGAGCGAAGTTGAAGCAGAAATCCGGGCCGGACAAAGCCCCGGCAGAACAAGTGCTGAAGGACAACCGACGCCAGGCACCTCGGCAGTATTCAGCGGAAAAGAATATCCGTATCGTGTTGGAAGGATTTGCGCGACGAGGAGAATATCTCCGAGCTGTGTGGCCTCGATGTATTATGGCCGGTCCAAGGAGTTCCTTGAGGCTGGCAAACGCCGCCTTGGGGGGCGACACTGCCCGCTCAGCCACGTCCGGCGAGGTCAAGGATCTTCGTCGTGAAGCCTCCGAATTGAAGGAGGTGGTCGCCGATCGTACCCTGGAGAACCGCTTACAAAAAAGAGTTGAGCGCGGCTGGGGAGGACGAGGCATGAGGTATCCTGCGTTCGCGAAGGCCGAGATCATCGCGCTGGTCGAGCAATCACCATCTGCGTGCCAGACGCACGCTCGAGAAGCTCGGCATCCCGCGAGCCGCATTTTATCGGTGGTACGATCGCTACCGTGCGGTTGGCGTTGAGGTACTGGCTGAGTATCGCTCGAAGTCGGACATGGTCTGGAATCGGGTTCCTGACGAAGTCCGCGGTCAGATCATCGATCTGGCGCTGGAGATTCCCGAGCTGTCGCCGCGCGAGCTGGCGGTGCGCTTCACCGATGACAGAAAGTACTTAGTCTCCGAGGCGCTGGGTCTATCGGCTGCTGAAGGCGCACGACCTGATCACCAGCCCCGCCTATGAGGTGATCAAGACGGCCAACGAGTTCAAGGACAAGACCACGGCGATCAACCAGCTCTGTCAGACTGACTTCGCCTACCTCAAGATCACCGGCTGGGGCTGGTATTATCTGTTCACTGTGCTCGCTGACTTCTCGCGTTATATCGTGGCGTTGAGGATGAGCCCAACCATGTGCGCCTCCGACGTTACGGCCACGCTCGACCGGGCGCTTGTCGCCTCAGGCCTGGAGTACATCAATATAAAGCAGCGGTCACGGCTTCTCAGCGACAACGGATCAAGTTACGTCGCGGATGATCTGGCCACCTGGCTCAAGGGCAAGGACATACGGCCTGTGCGCGGTGCGCCAATCATCGCCAGACCCAGGGCACTGGCATCAGACCTTGAAGAACCGCATCTTGCTGAGCGCATCAAGCGCGAGACCATCGCAATCCGTCGCTTGCGGCATCGACTGCAGGCAGCTTAACCTCTAGCCCAAGATGATCCGGAGCCTCCCTTCTCGAAATGCATGAGCGGTCTCAAATTATCTGACGACGGACACAACGCGAACATTGCGGCGCCGTGGTCGAAGTTGGCGAAGAGTTCGGCCGCGGCGGTGAAGGTCGTGTGGTCCGTTGTGAGCAAGACGCCAAAGTTCGTCGCCGGTGGCGCAGCCCTCAGCGTACAACGGTTCGCTGCTAATAACGCGAGCGACCGGTTCGCGGCGAAGTCGTTCACCTCGAAGTGGCGCCCGGCGCAATCCGTTGTGGCCGCTCAGATGCTGCATCGCGGTTCGAAAGGCAGTGATGTCTGGTGTACCGGTGTTTCGATAGCGAGCACGCTAAGTTGCATCAGTTGCCGATCTGCAATCTATACTCTCGACCGCTATACGTAGCGTGCAGGGGAGCAAACGAGCCGTACAATGACGAGCGTTTAGCGGCCGTGGCGACAATGCAGTAAGCCGTAGCTCGACATTTTGATGGATTTCAATCAACCTAACCATCGAGCCATCCAACGCTCTGCCATATACTGAAGAAAATATAGGGGTGGATTGCGCGCCAGGAGGAAGCGATGATGGAGGAAACTAAATTCGGCCGTCGCGACGAGTTTGGTCACTACGCGCCTAAGGAGCTCATCAGTTATGGGCCGTTGTTCACGTTGCCTCCGAAACCTATGGCGGTGATAAAGTGGTTGCCAGGGTACTTTTTGCCTTGGAACCTGCTGCTTATCGTGTTCGGGATCGGTTATTGGCTCTTTCTTGCGCCGTCTCTTGAACAAATGAAGACACTCGAGATCGGCTGGGTACTTTATCTCGTTCTCCTCAACTATGCCATCGTCGTCCTTTGGTATGGCGCCTGGCACTCTTGGCTCTACGTTTTGCGACGGCAGGAGACGCGCTTTAAGTACAACCCGCGTTGGCCCACGGCCAGAGCTACTGTTTTCGTCTTCGGCAAACAGGCTTTGGACAATATTTTCTGGACGATAACGAGCGGCGTTCCGGTCTTTACAGCATATCAGGTCGCGGCGTTTTATCTTTATGCCAACGGCTACGTGCCTCTCATCACCTTGTCAGACAACCCAATATGGTTCATCGTCCTGCTGTTACTCGTCCCATTCATTCATGAGGTCCACTTTTACGCGGTTCACCGCCTGCTTCATACTCGTCTCCTCTACAAGTACGTTCATTCATTGCACCACAATAATACGAACGTGCTTCCCTGGTCGGGATTAGCGATGCACCCGGTCGAACACATCCTGTATTTTTCTGTCATCGTGTTGATCGCTGTCTTCAATTCACATCCAATACATATGCTTGCCATGGTGATGCGCGCGGGCCTCGCTCCAGCAATTGCCCATACCGGTTTCGATCGAACCGAGCTGGGGGGCGAGCGCACCGTCCCATCTGGAGTCTACGCTCATTATCTTCACCACAAGCTTTTCGAGGTGAATTACGCTGATGGGGCGGTCCCACTAGACAAGTGGTTTGGCAGCTTTCACGACGGCAGCCCTGAAGCCGATGAGCGTCTAAAGCTTCGTATGGAACGGCGTGCTGAAGCTTATGCCAAGAAGGACGCTCGAGCCTGACTGGGTGCTCAACGTACCCTAGAATCCTATTGAAGAACTCAAGCCGCACGGAGAACTCCGCGGCCAAGCACCACGTCAGCAAAGGGGAAACGTTATGATTGTGGCAAGGATTGTTCGTCGCGCATTTCTCGCAGGCGTCGCGGGGATCGCCCTTACAAGTGTAGCGTTCGCAGACGGGCCCACTCCGATTCGAGTTAAGTCGGACGCGCACGCCGAGGTACCGCAAAAGTTTAAGAATCACGCGGTTAAGATCGCGGTTGTCCGCCAGCTCAACACTGGCGACGTGTATCAGGAGTGGATTGCCGGCGTTGAGGCTGAAGCGAAGAAGCTCGGCGTCAAGCTGACGGTCTACAACGCCGACGGCGACAATGCGAAGCAGGCGCTGATGCTGCAGCAGGCCGTAGCCACTCAGCCGGATGCCATCGTCATTGGTTGGGGATTTGGTGATAGTCTGCGCGACGGCATCAAGGCGGCCGCTGACGCCAATATTCCTGTCGTGACCTACTACGTTTCGGTCGAGCCGTCGGACAAGGTCATCACCGTTGATCAGGGCGACAAGCTGATGATGACCGGCATCCTTGGTGCTCTGAAGGCCCATATCGGCGGCGACGGTGCAAAGGCTGACGTCATCTATGTCTATGTGCCAGGCTATCAGGCGCTCGATCTGCGCAACGAAGTCTGGAAGGAATTCTTGAGGGCCAACCCTGGCGTCAATACGGTAGCGACGATCGGCGTCGTCAACGCCAACACTGCCGCCCAGACGGCCGATCAGGCCAAGGCAGCGCTGACTGCCCATCCAAACGTCAAGGCGATTGTCGCGCCGTATGATGAGTTCACCAAAGGCGCATCGCTAGCGATCAGCGAACTCGGTCTGGCGGACAAGGTTAAGACCTATGGCATGGACATCTCAACTGCCGACATCGCGGTAATGACGAAGCCACACAGTCCTTGGGTGGTCACGGCTACCACCAACCAGTCCAATGTCGGCTCGGTCGTACTGCGGGTGGCCGCGGCCAGGATTGCCGGCGACCTCATCGGCAACACGCTGAGCGTGCCGCCGCTGGTTATCACTCAGGAAGAGCTGCGCACGAACAAAGTCGAGAACATCGAACAGCTTGGTGCGGTCTTTCCGGATCTGAAGACGCCGGACGTGGCGAAGGCCCCTTGGATGGATAAGATGAAATGAATCGGTCCACGCAGGAAAGCCTCGCTGGAGGTTGCCCTATGTCCGAGCGAACGAGAGCCCTCGTCGAGTTCCGCAACATCACCAAGCGCTTCGGTGCCACGCAAGCGCTAAAGGGTGTGAGCTTCTCGATTATGCCGGGCGAGACGCTGGGTCTGCTCGGTGCCAACGGCGCCGGCAAGTCCACGCTCATCAAAGTGCTCTCCGGCAATTTCCTGCGCACGTCCGGCGAAATCCTGATCGAGGGCGAGCGGACCGAAATCCGCTCGCCGACCGAAGCGCGTGACTGCGGCATCGCGACCGTTCACCAGAACATCGACGATGCCGTGGTGTTCGGCATGACAGTGGCAGAAAATTTGCTGCTCGACGATCTCTCGACCGCCGACTCGCCCTTCTTTCTCAACCGCCGCAGCGTCATGGACCGCGCGCAGCAGGTGCAGCAGAAGTTGGGCCTCAAGCTACCGCTGGAAGCTCCGGTGGAGGAACTGTCAGCGAGCGGTCGGCAGGAGGTGGCGATCGCGCGCGCCCTAGTGAAGAACCCTAAGCTGTTGATCCTCGACGAGCCGACTTCGACGCTGTCGGCGCGTGAAGCGGAAAAATTGTTCGAGGCGGTGGCGGACCTCAAGCGGCGCGGTATCGCGGTGCTTTACGTCTCGCACCGCATGAGCGAGAGCCAGCAACTATGCAACCGCGCAGTCGTTTTGCGCAATGGTCAGATCGTTTCCGAGCACCAGTCACCGCTCGATACGAATGCGATAGCGACATCAATTCTCGGCGATCTGATCTTGTCGGCGAAACATGTCATCCGCCGCTCGGACCAGGTGCCGGTGTTTGTCGGACGCGGCTTGCGTGTGCGGCCCGATGCGGTGCCCGTCGACCTGACGTTCCGCAAGGGCGAGGTGATCGGTATCACCGGGCTCGTTGGCGCCGGGAAGACCGAGCTTCTGGAACAGATTTACGGTGCTATGCCGCTGGTTTCGGGCAAGATGCTGCTCAACGATCGGCCCTTCAAGCCGCGCGACGCAGCCGATGCGCTGACGAGGGGCGTGGCGATGGTGCCGGAGGAGCGCGCGAAGCAATCGATCTTCCCTGGCGAGGGCCTGGCGAAGCATTGCTCGATCGGCGCAATGGGATTCTTCAGCCGCTATGGCTTCATCGACCTACATAAAGAAGTGGCATTCACCCAGGATATCATCCGTGACTACAACGTCAAGTGTCCCGGCTGGGATGCCCCCATCGAGGCGCTGTCGGGAGGCAATCAGCAGAAGCTGTTAGTCGGCCGCTGGCTCAAGCACGGCTGGTCACTTCTAATTCTTGACGAACCGTTCCGGGGAATCGACATCGGAGCGCGCGGCATCATCTCGGACGCGCTGCGGGCTTTCTCGGAGTACAACTCGGTCGTAGTCTCGTCGTCGGACCCTGAGGAAGTGGTGGAGGTCGCCGACCGCGTACTCATTATGGTCGAAGGAGCGATCGCGGGCGAAGTTATGGCGGATGCGCTCAGCTCCGAAGAGCTTTCTGAAATCATGAGCCGGACCGGTGCAGCTCGGCAAGGCGTAAGTGGGGGCACCCTTCAATGACAATCCAAAACTCGCTCGCGCAGCCGGCCGAGCCTGGATCCACCCGCGGCAGCGCGGAAAAGCTGAAAGTCTTCATCTACCGCTACGGGCTTTTGGCCGTTCTGGTGCTGATGATTCTGTTCTTCTCCTGGCAGCAGCCGTTCTTCCGCACGTTCGCCAATGCAATGTTTATCCTGCAAGCGGCCTCGGTGGTCGCGGTGATCGGGCTTGGCGCCACGGTTTCGATGACGGTCGGCGGATTCGACCTGTCCGTAGGAGCGTCGATGTCGCTTGCGGTGATGGCAGCAACCGCGGCGATGGTGATCGGCGACCTCGGTGGCGCCCCAGCGATTCTGATCGCCGTGGCGGCGGGCGTCGCGGTCGGCCTATTCAACACTTTTCTCATTGTCTACGCCCGCATCCCCGATCTGGTGGCAACGCTCTCCGGCTTGTTCCTCATCAACGGGTTGACCTTGCTCGGCGTCTCGGGCCAGTCGATCGCGGAGGGTATGTCGTTCAACGGCAATGTCGCTCCGGGCAAGTTCTCGCCGCTATTCGGCTGGCTAGGTGGTGGGCGGCTGTTCGGTATCCCAGCGTCAGTCGTGGTCGCAGGTCTGATATTCATCGTCGTCATTGTGCTGCTCAATTACACGCGGTGGGGGCGGGCCTTCTACGCCGTTGGGGGCAATCCGATCGCAGCCGCGGCGGCCGGCATCCGCGTGGCGCGTTATCGCATGGCGGCATACCTGATCTCCGGCGCGTTGGCAGCAATCGCCGGAGTCATGTTAGCGGCCCGCTCCAACCGGGGCGACGTCAATGTGGGCGACGCGTACTTGCTGCAGGCCGTGTCCGCCGCGCTCGTGGGATATGCCGTGCTTGGCGCCAACAAAGCGAATGCCGTCGGTACGCTGGTTGGCGCGGTCTTCGTCGCCACACTAATCAACGGACTGACAATGTTCAATTTCCCGTACTACGCGCAAAGCTTCGTTCAGGGAGTGCTGCTCGTGGTCGCGTTGCTGATGAGTTACACGCTTGGCCCACGCCGCCGTTGAACTTAGTTCTTGGTCGGCGATCTTGTGCGCGGTTGACGAACAAGGAGCTGTTACGCAAGAGATCTCCTCCAATATCCAGGAGGCACACACGGGGCCCGCCGAGTGGCTTCGAGCATAGCCGACGTGAAGCGCCGCGCAACGGAGACCGGCTCGGCTTCGAGTTAACTGCTCACCTACGCGCAGATGCTGTCCAACGACAGCGCGCGGCTGAAGACAGAGGTCCGGAGATTCCTGATGACGGTTCTTGCAGCTTAAAGCCGTCTCGGCGCATTCGGAGGAACGGTACGGAAGACGGAAAACCGTGTGAAGTACTGCAGTGGAGGATTGAAACCTTTGCCCTATCGCGCACTCGAGAACGGTCATTGTGAACCTCGCTAACCGGCGCGTGCACAAGAGATTTCGGAGCCGCCACATCCCAGGACAATCGACTGTCGTTTGACTGCCGAAGCTACGAGGCGTCAGCGTCATAAGTTTGCTAATTGATCCTTGAGGATGACTGCTGCCAGTCCAGCAAATTGGTAGACAACGTGGCTTGAGTACGCCTGACGCGATCCGCGGATCACTTTCTGAACTACCGATTGTTCGACGTTACCCAATCTTACCCAAAGAGAGTTCGGAAAACCGCTTACGACGGAACAGCGGGCGCTAGCCTTGCCGACACTGCGGCCTCTCGAAGAGGAGGGGGCACGAGGTTTACGGGCCAAAGAGCTCACCGGAGGGGAATCATGCCAAGGAAGTACGCTGCTTGTCCGGACCGTTCAGCAAATTTTGCTAGGAAAGCTACCCTTATCTGCTCCACGCTTTTGGCCGGAACGGCCATGGCGCTTACCCACGCCAAGGCAGACGACATCAATTGGCGCCAGTTCGAAGGCGAGTCGATCGTCTGGGCCTCCGATATTCATCCATATGCCGATGCGGTTGCAGCCCAGCTGCCGGAATTCGAGAAGCTTACCGGCATCAAGGTGACGCCGGAGCTTTATCCGGACGATGCGTATTGGAATAAGTTGACGATCCAGCTCAGCACCAAATCACCAAGCTGGGACGTTGTCGGTACGGGCATTCAACCGGCTTGGGATCTTGCGCCCGGTCAATTGCTTGAGCCCCTCGACCGCTATCTGAACGATCCGAAACTTACGGCGGCCGGCTACGATTACAAGGATTTCTTCCCAGCACTACGAGATGCGCTGACTTGGAAGGTCAAGGAAGGCCAGATCGAGCCGGGAAGCGGGCAGGTGTGGGCCATTCCGCATGGCTTCGAGAATATCCAACTGTTCTAACGGAAGGACATCCTCGACAAGTATGGCATCAAGGTCCCTACGACCCCGCCGGAGATGTCCGCGGCATGCGAAAAGCTGAAGGCTGCCGATCCGACGATTACGCCCCTTGGCGTCCGCGGTGTGCGGTTCTGGAGCAGCATCCACACGGCCGCAATCTCGATCGCCAGGTCCTACGGGGTGCACGATTTCACCGTCAAGGACGGTAAGCTCGACACCGGCCTCGACTCACCCGAGTCGATCGCTTTCCACAAGGACTATGTGGACATGATCAAGAAGTGCGCGGCGCCCTCCTTTGCTAACGACAATTGGTACCAGGTGGTCGAAGGCATCAATTCCGGCCGCACAGCCATGGCGATCGATTCCAACATGTTTGGCTTTTGGAACGACGTTGCCGGCAAGCCAGCCTCAGGCAAAATAGCATTTGCGCCGCCCTTGCGTGCTCCGAATGCCAAAAACTTCGAATCCAACATCTGGATCTGGTCTTTGGCGATGAATGCGGCATCGCAAAAGAAGGGAGCTGCGTGGCTCTTCATCCAATGGGCGACTTCGAAGCAAGTGAAGCTCAACGGTGCCGTGGCCGGCAAGCTCGTCAACTCTCCGCGCACCTCGACCTGGACTGACAAGGCATGGCTCGAATACGCGGCAAAGCCTGAATTCAACAACTTTGTCGACACGTTCAAGAGCGTGCAGGACCGGGCAAAGCTGGCCTTTACAGCTCGCGTCGGCTTTGCCGAAGCAATGAATGCCTGGGCCGTTGCCATGCAGAAAATGGTCAACGGAGCTGACGTGAAGGCGACATTGACAGACCTCGCGGCCGAAATCCGATCGACCATGTGAAGTGCCGAGGGGGCGGCGGCGACCCGCTGCCCCTTCTTGCAATTAGAGATGTAGTCATATGGAACTTCGAGGATACGACGCAATCGTGACGCTGCAGTCTTCGGCCAGCCAACTTGCCTCCTCACAGGATCGGCGGATCAAGAGCGCTGAGGAGCCGCGTCTTGACTGGTGGAGCATTGCAGCAATTGCGCCAGCCATCGTCATACTTGTAGGATTTCTGCTTCTGTTCTTCTACGGCGTCTATCAGTCGTTGACTGACCTCAGGTTCGGTCGCCCCTTGGTCCACTTCATCGGCCTCAACAATTACGCGGCGCTGATTAAGACAGAGGATTTCTGGAATAGCATTCGCGCGACGCTGGTCTACTCTGGATCCGCCGTCCTTGCCGAGGCAGCCTTCGGTCTCGCGCTTGCCAAGCTGTTCGCGACCGAAGTCTTCCTGGCCCGCGTGATGCGGCCGGTCATTCTCCTGCCCCTCGTCCTACCCCCGATGAGCGTAGCGCTCATGTGGACGACCATGATGGACCCACAAAACGGGATCATGAATTATCTGTTGTCGCTTGTCGGGATCGGCCGATTTGCCTGGATCTCAGATCCCGTGACCGCAATGTTCTCCCTGGTCCTGATCGACGTATGGACCTACACGCCCTTCTTCGCACTCATCATCTTCGCCGGCCTTCAGGGCATCAATGAAGAGGTGAGAGAAGCCGCGCGCGTTAACGGTGCGAAGGGCTTGGCGACCTTTCTGCACATCGAGCAGCCTCTGATTGCTCCCTACATTCTGATCGCGGCGGTGTTTCGGCTGATCGAGTCTCTCAACCAGTTCGACATCATCTTCGGGACAACCCAAGGCGGGCCCGGCAACAGCACTTCGGTTCTTTCGGTACGTGCCTACATCACCGCGTTCCAGAATCTCGCTTTTGGGCGTGGCGCCGCACTGATGGTGGTCAATTGGCTGATCGTGCTAGTCGGGACGTTCGCCATGGTCAAGCTCTGGCGCTTTGTTCGCCAGCGCGTCAGCTGAAGAGGCCGCGCATGCGCGTCAATCGTTCGACTCCCGCCAATCTGATCCTCAACCTGCTCGTGGGCGTTTGCGCATTTATCCTAGCTTTTCCGCTTATCTGGATATTGATGATGTCGCTGAAGCAGCAGGCCGAAGTCATGACCTGGCCACCGACCTTTCTGTTCTCGCCGACCCTGGAGAATTTTCGCGTGCTGTTTGATGTCGCCCAGGCGGGGGCGACCAGCTATGGCACCATCAAAGTCGATTTCTTGACGCCGATCACCAACAGCGTCGTCATAGCGCTGGGCTCGGTCATCGTGTCTCTGCTCGTGGGCGTGCCGGCCGGCTACGTGCTGGCGCGGCGCGACATACCTCTCAAAGAGGACATTGCGTTCTTCATTCTTGGATTCCGCTTTGCCCCGGTTCTCCTGGTCGTCATCCCGCTCTTCAGCGTATTCCAGACCATCGGGCTATATGACACCTATCTCGGCATGATCTGGGTCTACCAGGTGGTCACACTGCCGATGATCGTCTGGCTGAGCCGCTCCTACATCGAGGACATCCCCAAGGACATCGAGGAGGCGGCTGCCATGGACGGCGCCAAACCCGTTCGCGTCGTGCTGCACATCGTGCTGCCACTGTTGAAGCCAGGACTGATCGGAGCCTCATTGCTCATCTTCCTGCTCGCCTGGCACAATTTTGCCCTCGGTCTAATGCTGAGCTCGACCAAGGCGCCGGTGACGGTCGCTCTGCTCAAGCTTCTCAATCCGGGCGTGCAGTTCTATCCCGTCATGGCGGCCGGGCTCGTCGTGACGATGATCATTCCCGTCATCCTGATCGTCATTGGCCAGCGTCACCTCGAACGCGGCCTCACCTTCGGTGCCGTAAAATGAACACCCGGCCATTGATGTTCTTCGGAACGACGAATCTCGATCTCTGCTTCAACGTCGAGCGACTGCCGACTCCAGGTGAAAGCCTGATGGGCGGCTTGACCCGTTACCCCGGAGGCAAGGGCGCCAATCAGGCCGTTGCTGCCGCCCGGCTTGGCCTCAAGCCACATTTCTACACGCGTCTCGGCGATGACGATGCCGGCCACTGGCTGTTGCAGTCCCTGATGCAGGCCGGCGTTCGCGCAGATGCCATTCAGATCTCTGCGGGCGAGGTCTCCGGTTCAGCCCTGGTCATGGTCGGCGACGACGGCTCGAACATGATCGTCATAGACCCTGGCACGAATTTGAACGTGACACCCGAGATGATCGAGCGCGCGGCCGAGTTCATCGCGCGCGATGCAATCGTTGTTGCGGAAATGGGGATGCCGATCTCGGCCCTTAATCGGCTCTTCGAGATGAAGGCGGACAAGGGTTTTGAACTCATCTTCAAGCCGGCGCCGGTCAGGCCCGGGCTTTCACCGGCCGCGTGGGCAAGCGTTGACTTCGTCACGCCGAACCAGACGGAAGCCTTTGAGCTCACAGGGATCGAAGTCCTCGACTTCCACACAGCCGCGGGCGCGGCCTTAAAGCTTCTCGATCTCGGTCCAGCTGCCGCCCTAATCACCTTGGGCGCGCAGGGCGCTTACTATGCCGACAAGAAGCAATCTTTTTCTCTGCGCGCCTTCCCGGTGAAGGTCGTGGATACCACGGCCGCAGGGGATGCTTTCAATGGCGCCTTCGCCGCTTCATTGGCTGAGAGCCTGCCCTTGAGGGAAGCCGTACGAAGGGCGCTCGCGGTGGCAGCCCTGTGCGTGACGCGCCGCGGTGCTCAAAGCTCGATGCCGAGCCGCGAGGCGGTTGGCGAATTTCTGCAATCACAAACGATCCTGGAGTTGGAATGACTGAACAGTTCTCAGTTTCGGATAGAACGGTGCTCGTAACCGGAGCCGGTGGAGGCATCGGGTCGGCCATTGTTTCAATGCATTCCGGGCGGGAGGGGCGAATGTCCTTGCCACCGATGCTAATCTCGCAAACCTCAGGGAGACCTTGGCTGGCCTGCCCCATGGCAACGGCGTACTGCCAATGGCGATGGATGTCGCGCGGGAGGACGATGTCGCAAGGGTGCTAGATGAGATTGCCAGACGTTTCGGCCGGCTCGATGTGCTGGTGAATAACGCCGGCATCAAGTCTGCCGAGCCGCTCCTGAACGGCAATTCGGAAAAGATCGAGCGCACGATCCAGATCAACTCAGTCGCTGTCCTGCGCTCCTCCAAACTGGTGGTCGACCGGTTCATGAAGGCGAAAGGTGGCCGTATCGTCAACGTCGGCTCCTCGCTGTCCTCGCAAGGTGCAGTCTTCAACTATCAGGCTGGCGGCGCCGACTACTGCTTGTCCAAGGCGATCGTCCACGATCTCACCAAGCTGCTCGCCTACGAATGCGCGCCGCTCAAGATCAATGTCAACGCAATCGCCCCTGGCATTATCGACACGCCCATGCACGGGCGTCCCCGGGAGGAGACCGAAGCCCGCCATAGTGGCCGGATCCCGCTGGGACGCGTGGGTCTACCGGAGAATATCGCGGGTCTTGCTGTCTTTCTCGCAAGCCCCGCGGCCTCATATATGACCGGGCAGATTCTTCACGTGAACGGCGGGATGCTGATGAATGGCTAATACCGCCCCGGCCCATAACTGGCCGCAAGTCAAAGGTATCATTTCGGATCTCGATGGCGTGGTTTATCGCGGCAACGCGGCGATACCAGATGCTATCCAGACATTTGGAGCTTGGCAGACGGCAGGATTGCCGTTCTGCTTCGTGACTAACAATTCCACCCATACCCCCGAAGATGTCTCCGCAAACTTGCGAGTTTCGGGCTTGTCGTCACGCCGAAAGACGTTGTCACGAGCGCCATCACTGCCGCCGAGCTCATTCGCGCGACATACAAGGATGCAACGCGCGTATTCGTCGTGGGCGCGCCATCGCTGGTGAAGGCCATCACCGAAGCGGGGCTCGATGTGACCGATCGCGAACCCGATGCCGTGGTCATGGGCCTCGATCGCTAGATAACGCATGAGAAGCTGCGGATTGCGGTCGAAGCGATCCTGAACGGTGCCGCATTCGTCGGCACCAACCCCGATCTCCTCCTGCCGACCGCAGGCGGTTTCGAACCTGGAGCAGGAGCAACGATCACAGCTGTAGCTGCTGCCACAGGCGTGAAGCCCTTGATTGTCGGGAAACCTGAGCCGCACATGATCGAGACGGCACTTTCCCGTCTCGGGACGGCGCGCAACGCCACATTGATGATTGGCGACCAGATCCAGACGGATATCCAGGCCGGAAAGCGAGCGAAGCTACCGACGGTGCTGGTCACGACCGGCGTGCCGCCCCGCGAAGACCCATCCCTGGTGCCACCTGATTTTATCGTCTCCAGCCTGGCAGAGATTGAGGTCCCGGCGGCGCTGGTCGAACGGATTCGACAGAGGAGTTCGTGATGGCCGATGTTCGTTTGGAAGGCGTCAACAAGGCCTATGGGACAATCCAGATCCTGCGGAACATTGATCTCACCATCGATCACGGCGAGTTCGTCGTGTTCGTCGGACCTTCGGGATCGGGCAAGTCGACGCTGTTGCGAATGATTGGAGGACTAGAACGAATCAGCGGCGGCCGGCTTCTGATTGACAACGAGCTCGTCAATGATGTCGATGCGGCGGATCGAAACCTCGGGATGGTGTTTCAGAGCTACGCGCTCTATCCGCACATGACTGTGCGCGAGAACCTTGCCTTTCCTCTGCGAATGGCAAAGGTTGCGAAGACCGGGATCGAGACCAGGGTCGCCGAGACTGCGTCGCTGCTACAGATCGATCATCTTCTGGACCGAAAACCCCGACAACTCTCGGGCGGCCAGCGTCAGCGCGTTGCGATTGGCCGCGCAATTGTTCGCGAACCCAAGGTGTTCCTATTCGACGAACCCCTGTCGAACCTTGATACCGAATTGCGGGTGCAGATGCGGGTTCAGATTGCCAAGCTCCACAAGCAGCTTGGGAATACCATGATCTACGTGACACACGACCAGGTGGAAGCCATGACAATGGCCGACAAGATCGTCGTACTCAAGGACGGCAACATCGAGCAGGTGGGAAGCCCGCATGATCTCTATCACAATCCGGCATCCCGGTTTGTGGCCGGATTCATCGGCTCACCCAAGATGAATTTCCTGGGCGGCCACATCGAGGCGGCGCACGAGGCGGGCATGGACGTCAGGCTCGACGCCGGGGCGACAGTCTCCGTCCCCGTGCAGCCGGATCAATTGCTCGTCGGCAAGCCGATCACACTCGGAATTCGCCCCGATGACTTCTCTCCATCTGCGGCGGAGAGGAAAGAGATCGCGATCGAACTCGACGTCGATTTCGTCGAGCATCTTGGCAGCGTCACCTACATCTACGGAAACGCTGGCAAGGAATCGGTGGTCGCAAAGGCGCCAAAGCCGGAGTCACAGAAGAGGTCTGGCAAGGTTCGTCTTGCGGCGTCGCCGGCGGACTGCCACCTGTTCGTGACGAACGGAAAGGCGCTGCGCCGGTTGCACGCGCCCGCAAATTGGAGCTAGTTTTCGCAACCGCCGTGCAGGAGGCGGGCAAGTCATGCACACGCGGACAGACCAGGCAAAGGGCGGCGGCATCAGGCGGTTCTTCCGCAACTCCCGCTCCTTTATGCTTGGGGCTGGAATAGGATCGGGCATGACCGCGCGAGCGGCCGAACGGGCGGGCGCGGATTTCGTTCTCGCCCTTAACGCCGGCCGATTTCGCGCGATGGGGGGCTCTTCGCCAGCCTCAATTCTTCCAATCCGCAATACAAACGAATTCGTGGCGGGCTTCGGCCGGACCGAGATCCTGCCCTCAACGAAATTGCCGGTATTTTTTGGCGCTTGTACCTTCGATCCGCAGCTGGATATCGACCGCTTTCTCGACCGCATCATGCGATGGGGTTTTTCAGGCGTCACCAATTTCCCGTCCGTCATCCACATTGATGACTACAGGAGATCACTGCTTGAAAGTTGCGGGCTCGGCTACGAGCGGGAAATCGAACTCCTGGTCAAAGCCGCAAAACGCGGCCTAATGACCATCGCTTATACTCGCACCCAGTCCGAAGCAAGGCGCATGGTTGAAGCTGGAGCTGAAGCCATCTGTATCAACTTCAATCTCAACCGCGCTGTCGAAAGCGGATGCGACTTGTCGATCAGCCTGTCGGAGCTTGCCGCGCGAACGAGCGCTGTTGCGCGTGTCGCTCAATCCGTCGACGTGAACGCAATTTGCCTGCTTGGTGGCGGGCCAATCACGAAGCCTGACGAACTCCTGGACATCTGCCGAGAAACGGGTGTGCAGGGTTTCATTGGCGGTTCGTCGCTCGACCGCATCCCGCTCGAAATGTCAGTTCTCGAGGTAACCTCGGGCTTTAAGACCATCCACTTATTGCGAGAGAAGGTCGATCTCCTCGAGCGCCAGCTCCAGTTGAGCGGATTCCGGCATGGCGTCATCGCGCAGTCCTCGATCATGAAGCACGTGCTTGAGACTGCAAGGCGCTTGGCAAGTAATCCCAATTCTGTGCTGGTGTGGGGCGAGGCGGGATCGGGAAAGCGAAGGATAGCGAACCTCGTCCATGCCTTTAGCGATCGGAGACACACGAAGGCCGCGCTGTTTCATTGCCGCCGAGGGCCGGCAATCGACACGGTCGGTGCGCTGTTCGGTGCCGAGAGCGCTGAGAATAGGAGGCGCCAACTGTCGCTCCTCGAAGCCGCAAGTGATTCCGCGCTCCTGCTGACGCATGTCGATCAGCTGTCGCGAGATGGGCAAGAGCGTCTCGCGGACTATCTCGAGACGGGTACTTTCACGCCGCTGAACGGCGTATCCGTTGTAAGGTCAAACGCCCGGATCATCGCAACCGCGACAGTGACCCGCGGAGCAAGCTTGGAAAGTGTTCTATGTCCCCGCCTTCTTGCCTTCTTTGCCGGGCTTGACATAGAACAACCCGCTTTGCCAAACCGTCTGGAGGACCTTCCACAGCTCATTCAGCATTTTGCCGTCGAAGCCAAGGGGGATTCGAATGCACAAACGCTGGCAATAGAGAAGTCCGCGTTCTTGGCGTTAGCGGGCCACCATTGGCCCGGAAATTTGAGAGAATTGCGCCAGATCGTCAATCAACTGGTGATGGTGAAAGACGCGCATATAACTGCTGACGTCCTCAAGCCGCTTCTGAACTCGACGTCGCCCGCTCGGCCCAAAGGAGCATTCTCCGAGCGCGAGTGGTTCATCGAAGGCCTAAAACGAAACAGGCTCCACCGTGGCAAGACCGCACAATCTCTTGGGCTTTCAAGGAAGACGCTTTACAACAAGATAAAGAAACTGCGGATCCTAGAATAGCCTACCCTCATTTCTTGCGTCGGGTTTGCTGCGACGTAGTCGCATGCAAAAACGAGAACCTTGGCATCGACGATGCCTGTTGGCCAAGGCTGATCAACCCCATTTCGTCGCAAATCCTACGCGCAAGAGCCTCTTCGGGCAAATACACAATACCTTCGAGATGCGCTCCAAGTCTCGTCTCTGCCATCGTGATCTCAGAATCCTTGGCAGCAACAAACAGGATTTTGAATCCCAGGCTGGCGAACCATTCCATACGTCGAAGTTCGAGCTCCAGTCCGGAGTTAATTGGCATGCCATCCGTAGCCTGCTCAATGATAGATGCAGGTGGGAAATTTGTGACGCCGGAGATTCTCGCCTCTTTCAGCAAGTCGGCAAAATCCTCCCAACAGGCAAAGGGATCGATCATGACCATCGCCGCGTAGGCGCGAATGGACGCTTGCTTGTCGAGGCTGCGCAAATCTCGCAAAAGACAGTCATTCCAGTCGACGACAGGTAAAGTCGCCATTACGAGCATCGAGTCTGCTGGAAAGCTCCGCAGGGACGGCGCGTAGATTTCCAAGGGCGCGCCTCTAGATGCGGCCGTTAAGCGCGTGGCAAGCTTGCAGCTGACTATACCCATTCTTACCCACCCGGAAGTATCGCCGATGTTATACAATGCTTCAGCCCGGTCTAGACCTCCTATTGTTGAGAATGCTCCGGGAGGAAATTCGTGTCTCATTATTTGGCGGACGGCCAAGCGTCGGTCCCGGATGGAGCCTCGCCTGTAAATGTTTCAATCCGTGCGTGTGAAAGCCGGCGTCACCCTTGTCGGTGGTTGGTTGAAGCTGAAGCAAAAATCACCCGCTGGATCCTTTCGCGGCCACTAAGGGGAAATCTCGCGGCCGCCAGTGATGGGAAAGAGGTGTTCCGCTTCACCGCAACCTTCAATGGTCTGGATCACGCGCAAGCGCCAAAGCCCGTGCCGACCCTCGCTCTCCGAATGCGAGAGTGGCGGCGCAAGTCTCCAGCCTGGTCCAGCGTCTCGTCCGGAATCTCTCCGAACTGGGGGGCACCAGGAAAATCTAATTCAATCGGTAATTTGGTCGCGGTGGTCTCCGGCGTCCTATGTCGATGCGTTGGGCGACCAACTATCCGATTTGTCGCCTGCTAACGATAGCCTTCGGCTCCGCTGGCAGACCGGTTCGTCTGCCTTCCTCCCTCAACTTAAGCCGCTGTTGGAGAAATCTGACAGCGGCTTTTTCTTAAAGGACACTAGGCATCTCATTCATTGAAGCGCGAGTGTCGCTAACGAGCGCGCCAATCCTCAAGGGCGGGACCCTTCCACGCTCTCGGCATTGAAGGAACACGCCCGTACCTCCAAAGGCAGTGAGATAGTAAAATTCGATTAGACCGAAGACTTTATGAGTGAGACAAATGAGGTAGAGTCAGTTCGCCTTTGCCCGAGGCAACCGAGGCGTTTAACTTGTTCGCAGCCGCAGCTAGGATCGGCACCGAAACTACGTTCTCGCCCGCTAGGCGCACAGCGCAATTAATATCCTTTGCGGAATTGGCAATTGAGACGGCCAGAACATCGGGTTTTTCGCCCAACAAAAAGGCAGCGAAGGCTTGGAATATTCCGCTGTTAGTGGAACCGCGGCTGACCAGAGAGCGGAGTGTTACAAGATCAATGTCAAGAGCCTTTGCGAATTGGCAGACCTCTGCTGCGACGGCCGCTATGCCCATAGTCATGCTGTTGTAAACAAGCTTGAGCTTATGACCCTGTCCGACTTCTCCGACATGAAGAACGGTCTCACAAAATGCAGCAAGAATGCCTTCCGCCACAGGAAAGAGCGTCTCGTTCGATCCAACGATCGCATTGAGAAGGCCGAACTCAGCTTGTTCGGGGCTACGTGTTACTGGGGCATCTACAAAACCTAGGCCATGTTCTTGAGCCTGCTCCGCCAGTGTAACTGTCGAAGCAGGATAAGATGTCGTGCAGTCAATTATCAAACCGCCACGGGACATATGGACAAAAAGCCCATCCTGCCCAAGGCACACTGCCTCAACCTCGCGGCTTGACGGTAGGGACAACACCACAGCGCTTACATGTTGCGCCAACTCAGCGATCGAAGGATGTTCACGGGCACCGGCTGAAGCAAATCGATTCGCACCGAAACGATTCTTGTTGGCTTTGATATGCAGTTCAATTTGATGACGCATCAGGCTAATACCCATTCCAGTTCCCATTCGCCCGACGCCGACAAGACCTATTCTCTGTTTCGCAGTGCTAGGACCTGCGTTTGGTGATGATGCCTCGCTGAACATGGTTCATGCACTCTAGAAAAAGCCGTGCCTTTGTAAGATAGGCAACAGCTCATGATGGTTGTTAATCGAATAGTCAGGATTTGCCGCCCGCAAGCGCGAGTCCGAAACAAAACCTCCGGTGATCGATATGCTTATGAGTGCGAGATTGCGTGCGATGTCCATTTCGATCGGCATATCGCCGATGATAAACGTCGACGCCGGGTCGAGGCTGTACTTCTGCATGTAGAGGCGAAGCCGCTCTCCTTTGCTCATCGATTTGTATTGAGTGGCGCGGCTTTCAAAGGCGAGAGCTTCGTTGATGTAGTCATGGATTCCAAGTCTTCTCAATTGGGACCGAAGGGGGGCAACGATATGGTTGCTCACGATGACGGACAAAGCTGCTTCTCGGTGCGCTAGCTCCAGCACTCTACGCGCGCCCTCGCGCAGATCGGCGCGATCCGCAAGTGGTTCATAGGTGTTGTGAAAGACAGCGCTGCCATCGCGATCCACGGCCGCAACCTCGTCCTGCGACATTCCGAGATTGCGATAAAGAAGAGATAGCGGGAGGTCGCAATGTTCCCGAAACGTCTCCATATTGATCGGCGCGTAACCAAAGCGGTTCAGAATAGCATTAGTCGTTTGAAGCAGTGCGTGCGCATCATCGAGCAACGTTCCATTCCAATCAAAGACGAGAACGGGTTTCATTAATGACCTCAAGCGTGAACTGATTGCATGCGGGGAAGATCAGCCACCAATTCGCGCAGATTCCTGTCCGCCCGCTCCTGTCCCGCCCGAGTTGGCATCTCGAATGTAAAGGGTGACAGATCGAAGCTCTCCGGTCTCAGGGGCAGCAACGATTCTAGCAGTGGGAAGGGCAGATACGTTATCGAGGCTGCGTTGATGGATGTCGCGATGTTGCTTTCGATGAGTCTCAAAACGTGGGGTTCCATCTTGTGAAAGCGAAGGCTTTGCGTTCGCTGCTCGGACGGCAGTCGTTTCCAAATCTGCCAGAATGCGAGCTCATCGAGTGTGTTGATACCCATGCCGTAGTAGTTCGGAGCCACTATAGGCGGCGAACCGATCGCCCAATGCACGGCTTTGGCTCCGGCGGTAAGGAGCATGCTCGTGACAGCTCGACTGGTATCGCCGCGAATGAGTGCTTCGTCGACAATTACTACGCTGGTTTTAGTCAGGTCAGTTTCCAGTACTCGGTACTTTTGAGAAATGCGGGACTTTCGCTCGTCGGTCGTGCCGATGAGCGTTCGCTGAAGAAACGTCGTGGCGACCACTTCACGACGCTCGGCGAGCAGCCCGTATTCCGCGAGAGATGCGTACAGGCCATCGGCGAACGGACCACCTGTACGCGGCTTGGAGGAAACGAGTGTGCAGGTAGGATCTGCTTCAGCTTGCAGTCGCTGCGCAACAATCCCACCCAAGGCAGCACCGATATTGTACCGGGTTTCGAAATGTGAATGGCCTTCGACCGACGTATTCGGACTTCCTAAATAGAGAGCTTCGTACGCGCAGAGCCTGGCTTTATGTCGCCCGTTGTGCACGGCACGACTAACGCTGCCCCCCGTCGTTCCGTCCACATACGTTATGTGGCCCGGCGAGATCTGCCGCGTCTTACCCTCGAGAGCGGCAAAGGCACAATTTTCAGAGGCGAAGAGCAAGAACCCGTCATCTGTTTGCATGGTCTCCAACGGTCGCAAGCCGCTTCGATTGCGGTAAGCAATGAGATTTCCGTCTCCGTCCAGGAAAAGCGCGCTAATAGCGCCGTCAATACGATCGTCAATCTCTCGAAAAACGGTTTCGTAATTGGCCGCTAGACCGTGGCGCCAGTAGTGTCGTTCACAACAGCGTTCAATACACTTGAGCAAGAGCTCAGCATCTGTGTTGACGGTTGATCGTTGCTCCTGGGCAAGAAAGGCTCCCCTGAGTTCACGAGCATTGACCAAGGCCTCATCCAGAGAAATGGCCAGATGGCGGCTGGTGCCTGCATTGTTATGAATTGACTGAAGGTCGACGCCATCACTGAGTTCGCGGCATCGGCTACGGACTTGAGCGATTGCAACATGAGGCCGAAAACGCCGATCTTGTTCGTTGGGATCAATGCGCACTGAAGCGCTCGATGACTGAAACGCTCTCCCATATCGAATACCTTGTTTGTGCATGAAAGCCGCAACGCCGACCGCCGCCTGGCCACGAAGCGCAAGTTTCGGGATCATGTGCTCGAGTCGATCATAAACATCCGCCTGCGAATTGCTTGAAGGACAAAAAAACGCAGCAGCAACGCCGGACATGCCTTTACCCCTCTTGTCGAAGAACCGATGTCCCGGCTCGCATCATTGGCGAATGCACCACGGCGTGACGACGTGGCTCTGCTCTCTTTAAGCAAGCGCCGTACCACTCCTCAGACGAGCTGGCTCGCGCTGATGCAACAACGAAGGTCGAGATACGCAAACAGTTTGGCGACCCGCGATGAGCTCCGTGTCCGAATCCCGACATTCTGTCTAAGGTGCGACGAGCTCGTCCGAAAAGTGTCAGGCGCCGACCGTTGGTCTGAGACTCTCACGCTCGCGCGTGGGTACGAGGCAGTGTCCTCACATTAGCGAGCATGACCAATGCGAGTCGCGCCAAGCCGGCCGCGGGGCTTTGCTGGCATCCAGCAGAAGGAAGTATTGCCCGGATGAACTACCAACAATAGTGATTGATCAAGAGATGGTTTCTTGGCAATGAACGGTGGGTAACTGCTGCGGATCACGCGCTGATCGCAAGGCAGATGGGAGGAGGTCGGCAATTAAGATCAACCACAATCGACTATCGTCAACGGGCTAGTCGAGGCGGCAAGGCGGGTCGCAGAACGATCACATGGAGGTTGTGGCGTGTTGAGGCTGAACGCTGCCATGCGCTCGTTGATGAAGACAGGAGCTTCGGCAAGTTGGCAGATGGCACGACTCGTGGCGCGCTCACCAGCCCGCATTGCATGGTGGCGTCCTGCCGAGCGACATCGGGGTCCAAAAGTCGATCTGTTTGTTCCCAGCATTATCGCCGTGCCAATACTACTGAAGGTCGGCTGCGGTTGGCTCTGGTCCGCGTCTTGTGCGTGTTCGGCTTCAATTCCGGAGTAGTCGCAACCACGTGTTGTGCATATTGAGAAAGGGCTTGGTGGTTTCGGTGAACTCTCGGCGGTTGGGAAGAGCTTGTTCAACCCGAAGAGCGATATCTCCGAAACAGATCAAGGAACGTCCGGTCACGCGGCTGGGATCACTTCACAAGCGCGACAACTTTGCAGGAGAGCGCCTATGCCGTCGCGCCCGATGTCCTTCCTTTCTAGATCCCGAAAAGCCGGCCACGACTTAGCCACGGTAGCTGTGATTGGGCGCCGGTTCATTGATCTGGCAACCGACGAAATCGTCGTCGAGCCGTCCTCATCAGTGTGCGAAGGAGCGATGGCTGCGGTCAACGCCGAAGCGAACCGCTATGTCGATCTCATTGGGCTTACGTCCCTTCGCAGGGCCGTCGCCGAAAAGCTCTCGGTCGAAACGCGCGTTGGTTGGAGTGCGGAAGAGATCGTAATCACTACGGGCGCGCAGCAAGCGCTGCTCTATGCGGCCGTGACTGTCCTAGCGCCGGGCGACGAGGTTATCATTATTCGCCCCTGGCGGCCGATATTGCTGTCCCAGGTCGTTCTCGCTGGTGCAGCACCAGTGTTCGTTGATGCTCGCTGCCCGAGATATATTCCCGATATCAGTGCAATCCGAGTTGCTGTCACACCGCAGACGAAAGCTATAATAATCAATTCGCCAAATAACCCGACCGGCGCAGTCTACAATCGAACGATACTACAAGATATCGGCGAACTCGCTATCGAACGCCAGATATGGATCATTTCCGATGAGTGCTACTCGGGACTGGTATTCACTGGTTTTCGTCACCACGAGTCGATCGTCATGGCGCACCCCCGGGTACGTTCGCGGACGATCATAGTCAAGTCGTTTTCAAGGGAGTTGATGATAACCGGCTGGCGCTTGGGCTATTTCGCCGCGCCCGCGCAGCTCGTTTCCGCGGTAAGAAAGCTTCAGAGCCATGCAATCGCAACTCCGAATGTAATCGCGCAGCAGGCGATCCTGCACCACCTTCAAGCCAGCGATGGCAGCTTTGAGGAGCAGATCTATCAGCGTCTTGTCGACGCTCGCAACATAGGTCTTCACATCCTTTCTGATCTACGCGATGTAACTCCATCCCGCGCCGATGGTTCGTTCTGTTTTTATCTCAATCTGAGTCGGCTTTTGTCTGCTTTGCGGACTGAAGGCTCAGTGCGATCTGCCGATGACATCGCACGAGTGCTCCTCGAAGAAGCTAATGTAGGATGTGTTCCAGGCGACGCTTTCGGCGACGCGAACGGCCTACGTCTCTCCTTCGGTGCTCCACCGGAGCTATTGGAGATGGGGCTCAAACGCATCGTCGAGGCGCTCAACGGTCTAAGGCGCGGGCAGCCAGGGACCTAACCGCATCAGAAATGAAGGAATTTGAGCTGAGTGTCCGTCGTTCACCTCATCCATTGCCGCTAAGCGGCGGATAGGGCTTTCGATATCTTGTTAACGGCGAGATTGCTCTATTTCAAAATTAAGCCCTAGCGATGCCGCCACTTCTGGCGATCAATCTCCTGATCTGGTCCGTGATAAGGGCATCGCTGTGAGTCTCACTCAAGAGTCGAGCTCAAAACGTCTAACGTGGGCCAGTCATAAACTGCAAAATCGAACTCGATCCGAACCATAAGAGTCCTTACTAGCGGCGGCGGCTTGTTCCAACGGGGAGCGCAGAGGAAGCTCTGGTGCGGCATAAGCCACGCTCGTTCAACATGGATGGCAATGTAGGGTTAAGCGGTCCTCTGGTTTGCTGCGGCCACAGACAGGTGCAGCAGGACAATCGGCGACGACAGGATCTTCGAGTGCGGACGGCAAGTGAGCTTGTTCGCTTACGATCCGTACATGGTCGGTCGCTGGCGGGGGTTAATCGTGAATCAGGTCTGCCGTCAATTTGAACTGTCACTGCCAGCGCGGCCCAGACGTGCTTTCGTTCATCGGCAGGAGGGATGCTGACCAAGGGACGTTGTCGGTCACCGAGGCGCCGCGTTCGTTCTCGATCCGATCGATGGTACTACCGAAGCACCGAAGCGCGCGAACCCGCCACCTCAACACCATCGCCGAGCGCGCTATGCGAACTTCATTCGTATCAGGTGTCATCCTCTGAGGTCGGGGATCCAGGATGCCCACTCGCACCCTGCTAAGCTCATAGGCCGTTGGTCCTGCGACTGCTGCACCCGAAAAGCAGCCGTACTCTTTTCGGACTCGGATATGCGTCAAGCCATTCCGAACACATCCGCTTACTACAGCGCGTGGATTGTGCTGATCCCGGCCAAAACAGTTGGCGTTTCCCTTGGCAAGCGAGGCCACGTGCGTATTGCGTTGCACTGTCAGATTGCGGCCATGCCGCAACTCTAAGTGATCACGTTGGTGTACTCGTGCCGCCTTACAAAAACTAATCGCTCGCGCCAACTGCGACACAAGTCAAATCCTGGCGGCTGGATGAGGGCGACGCTCAGGGAGGCTGCATTCGTCGCCGGAGCCGCTCTACCGAGTATTACTCAAATTGCGTTGTGCGCCCTCTAGAACAGGCTATTATAGCGCGACAATCTGGTTGGGAAGCACTGTCACTGATTGTCGCGCCGCACGGTTATCGAGCTTTGGTCCACAGTATGCCGTCGCCCCATACGTGCTCGACGCGTCCCCACTCGCAGGCTGCTGCGACATGCGGGAAGAACCCACGTCCATGGTGGTTTGCACTCGTATTGCAAAGCAGCGGAATGCCTGTGAGCTTTTCGTATTCGACGAGAAGCTCGGCGACTTTGTGCTGAGAGGTCCTGCAAATCGTCTGCAATCGCGCCGATCCATCGAGATGTACAACAGCGGGGATTTTGTCCCGCCATTCTGGTCGTGTCTGGTGATCGAAAAGCATGTAAGGGTCCGGTGTTCCGGGACTAAATATATCCGGCGCACGATCCTCTAGGCATATCGGAGCCACTGGCCGGAAGTGTTCGCGAAGTTTGATGTCGTTGAGATAATCCTTCATTCGCGGCGAGGTCGCGGGGGCGAGAATGCTTCTGCTACCCAACGCCCGAGGCCCAAGCTCGGCGCGGCCGGTAAGAAAAATCACGGGCTTGTTGCCGGCAAGAATGGTCGCAAGTTCATGCAGACTACACGGCGCGGCCTTCCATTCGGGGGGTACATCTCGACGTTGCAAGGCTGGACCACTATATACCGACCATTCCAACGGCGAGAAGCCTTTTTCCACCACCATTGCGCAGCAAGCGGCACCGATTGCCGAGCCACTGTCATTCGGAAACGGGGGCACCCAGACGGCATCGAACAGGCCTGTCGCACGTAGTGCGCTGTTCCATTTGATATTGAGACCGCAGCCACCTGCTACGCACAGATTGCGCGCCCCAAGATATGAATGCCGCTGCAAAGCAAGCGCCATTTTGCGGACGAGGAGACGCTCGAGGAAGCAATGAAACGATGCCAGCACATCTTCGGGGGCCCTGGCCTTTAGGTGGCGCGCGCTGGCGTCGAAGAAGTCATGCACAGCCGCAAGCGCGGACTCCATGCTCTCAATGTCTGTACGGAAACTGGCAAGTTTCGTGTCGGCCGCAAAGCGCTCCTGGTAGAGTTCCTCAAAGACCGTGACAATGTTTTCAATGACAGACCCGAGCGCGATATACGCCATCAGCTTGCCGGCTACACCCAGGTTAAGCTTGCCGGCACCGCCCGGGTCCACCTTGCCGGGGCCACCCAGGTCCCAGTTAGCGCGGTTCGCCTGCTTATACGGTCCAAAATGAAGTCCCGCGGCGGCATAGACATGCCCAATCACCGGGAACAGGCATTCGATGAACTGAGCGCCTCGATGTTCTACGTGATAAAGACGTGGAAAGGTGCCGCCGTCCCACACGAGGCAGAAGGCGGGCTGTCCAGCTTTGGCAAAGGGGCTGGTGCAGTATGCGGAGGCTACATGGCCTGTGACGTGCGGATAGCTTCTATAAGGGAAATCGCTGCCATCGAGCCTAAGACCAGAGCCATCGCACGAGGTGAGAAGGCCGTCGGCATGGCGTTCAACATAGGGCGCCCCTTTGAGAGTGATCGGTGTCGTCCCGCTGAGAACCTGGAACTGCGACTCCGCCACCCCCGCCCAGCCATCGATGACGAACTGATCAACTTCTTGCGGATCCAGACCGTGTTCGGTCAAAGCGACGACGATTGCATCGAGGTTGTCGATTGTTTGATACCGCGGATTGTTGCTCCGTTTCTCCTGCTCGATACAAAAGATAAGCCGTCCGTCCTCAACAAGAGCAATCCCGCCGTCATGTGTCAGCTTGATACCGCAGATGCGCATAGTGCCTCCTTGTCTGATGCCGGCAATTCGATTGACAAAGACCGAATCGAACTTAGAAAGATGCGAATAGGAAATCGTCGTGGATCGATTCTGGCACCGCTCGCGCTCGACGTCGGTCTAAGGTTGCATTCCACATACCCACGACCGTCTCGGCACTAGCAGCGTGACCCCAGCGCGGCGATCCGATTACTAGATGCCGCACGTAGCGCAGTGCACGATCTAGACCAATGCAAATCGCAGGAATCCCTCGCGGTTTCTCGGCCGACTCTCGCGTTCGCAAACTGCTTGGCGGGTTCCTGACATCAGACGAGTGTGTTTTCGGACAGAAGCATGCGCTACGCCAATTGGGAGGTGCTATCCGACCTACCGCCGCGAACTGGACTCGGCGGTCGGTTTGGCTTCTCCGGTCAACAGCGGAAGTACCGCAACACGCAGATCATTGATGCATCGATCATCGAGAGCTACCGCGTGCAGGCCAAGCGGACGAAGGAATTTGGCCGACTCGGCGCGATGTTGACGTCGACGGGCGGCTCGAGGTGCGCAGCCTCTCCAAATTTATTGTCGTCGTCGGCGCACCTGTCGAGGCCTTGCGTGACGTGTCGCTCATGGCCAGCGAATTCGTTGTACAGCCTGGCCTTGAAGTCCGTAAAGAGCCAGGGCCTCAATCTAACGTTGTTGTCGAGAAAGCTTGGCGATCGTCGATCAAGTAGCTAGACGGCCCGCAGCTTGTAACTCCAACACAAAGACTTCGAGCCGCCGTATCGCGCGGCAGCGAGGCACGGGAATTGCCAAGCCGCTCCAGCCAGCAAATCACCTCTATCGCCATTTTTCCACCATTGTGAACCCATTCATATTTCTGAGATCAACATTTTAGTGGTCTCACGTGCGCGAGCGAAGACCGCCGACTAGATAGGCATGTTGGTCGCGGGAAAGTTCGGTTGACTCTTTAGTACTTTTCAAATCCCACCATTTTCATGGTCCAGCGGCTGACACCCCCCTTGTCGTCGCGATGAATGAACATCTTCCTGATTGTAGTCTCGAGGTTTCTACGCTCGATCGCGGGCAGGAACGGAATGTCGAGCCGACGTGTCTGAGCGAATTTCTCAACTACGGTCTCAGTTGAATTGCAGGAAGGCAATCGTGCGGCAATCCCGTGCGTGGTATGTAGATCCTCGATAAAGTAGAAACCGCCAGGCTCGACGATGGGAAACAGCTTCGCTAGAGCAAGCTGCTGGTGATAAGCTGCGTGCGAAGCGTCATCAATGATGATCCTTACGGGCGGGAGCGAGTTCGCTAGGCGTTCCAGGGCTACCGTATCGCCCATGTCAAGGCGCTCGAAACGGAACCGGTCCATCTTAAAGGCGCTGAAATCGGCAACGTCGCATCCGATGATCTCGGCTTTGGGAAAGAACTCCAGCCACATCTTAATAGACGGAATGTCGTCAACCTTGCGACCGACCACTACATCGGGATCGAGAGAGCCGTTTCCGTGTTGTAATCCAATCTCGACCATCGTGAAAGGTTGCTGGCGGAATTCTTCGAACAGAAAAGAGTAGAAGCTGGTGTAGCCGTGGGCGTCGCCTACCTCATTCCCCTTGTCGGTTCCGAGGGCATTAGCTCGCTTGGTCAAATTCGGTGCGCTCATTGCAGCATTTCCTATTCTCGGATGGAGCATTACACGGCGGGTCAGCTTCTGAGTTCAAGAAGCATACCAAAACCGTCAGTCTGAGTTTCCTTCTTATTCTCATCTGGCACGTGTCTCAGGTAGAACGGGTGTGTCGTGACTCCGACAGTGCGCCGCATGCTCCTTCTCGGTTCTTTAACGCGTCCCCCACGTGCAAATGCGGCGGCTGATGGTGACTCCGCCCACCGCCCCGACAGCGGCAGTGTGGTAGCCTCTCCCGGCATCTGCACCCCTCGCTACGGCTCCAACAGCGCGATGGGATCTCGGGGGATCACGAGTCACGTACTGGCGTTTGCGCTGAGTGACCGACGGGCGCTGGAAGGTCACAAGTTATTCCAAGAAACCGGTAGCCGCTTTGAGATGTATTACTGCAACCGCACAGATCCGCGCGAACGAGTAAGGTCGACGGTCGCAAATGCCGCATCGTCTTAGTCGCCTTACGACTGAGCTTCGACTGGCTCGCCTCAATCGACTAGATCCAACTGGGCACCCTCTTGTCTGAAGCATATACGGCGCGGCGGTCTGTATTTCTCCTTCCTAGCAGTCCCGATATTCTCAGCCGGGACAATCGTACCCAGAATATCTAAGTACCGATGCAATTCGACCATTGCGACCAGAAGCAAACCGGCGGCCAGCTTTAGCTCAGAGCGACGCGGTTGCGCCGCCGATTGAACTCGTGGCTCTCGCCGGGAGCGAAGATGACAGGGTGATCGAGACGATCAACGATGATCCGGCTAGGCCATCGTAGCTTCCAATGCCTCAGCACCACAAGCAGCCCGACGGCTCTCGTGCGGCGCTCGCAAATCTGCTCGCTTTGTATTGTGTTCCTAAGAGCAGAATTCTGCAAAGGGGTTCTATTTCCCCTGGTAATTTGGGGGCCGCTTCTCGAAGAAAGCGTCCATCCCTTCCTGCTGATCAGAAGTGGTGAAAGCAACCCGGATCGCTTGCCGTTCAAATTCCACACCGGCATCGAGGTTCGTTTGATAGGCGGCCAGAACGGCAGCCTTCGCAAGCTCCGTCGATCGAGGCGGCTTCTGTGCGATTATTTCCGCAATCTCGAGCGCGCGTGCCCGCGCCTGGCCCGTTTCTGTAACCTCGGAGACCATTCCTGCCTGCATTGCGGCACGGGCCGAAATTGATTGGCCAGTGAGGATCATCAGCATGGCAAGCGATTTGCCCGCCACGCGTGTCAACCGCTGGGTTCCGCCGTCACCCGGCAAAACGCCGATGTTGATTTCAGGTTGACCGAAGAGCGCGCCTTCGCCTGCGATAATGATATCGGCCAGCATTGCAAGTTCGTGACCGCCCCCAAGACAAACGCCCTCTACGGCAGCTATGATCGGCTTGAGACAGTTGGTGAGGTCGCGCCAATCATTGCGTCGGGCGAGATTGTTAATGGCCTCGAAGCCGCGTTGTTGCATCTCCTTGATATCCGCGCCCGCGCAAAAGAACGTGTCGGTGCCGCAAAGCACGATGCAGCGGACGTCCTCATCCAAAATTGCGTCTCGGCAGGCCGATGCAAGTGCCGCGATAAGCTCATTGCTCAGGGCATTTCGCTTCGCCGGCCTGTTCATGCTCAGCAGGCGGACGTGCGGGAGAGGGGAAGTGGATAGCACGAGTTCGGATTTTTGGATCACGAGAGAATTCTTCCTGGAGAATGGGAGAAGAACCAGAACTTCTTCTCGACTTGGATCGGGATGCACCTTGCGTAAGCTGGCTTGCAGCGAGCTTCGGAGAGATCATTGCGTTGCACACAATTCGCTGCCATTCATCCGGGCAAGCTGCCGAGGACCCGAGGTTGATATGGTTGCTATCGTGCGAGCAAGGCCAGGAAAAACAGACACCACATTGTGGTTTGGGCGGGCTATCCGAAAGCCTTTCTGCTTCGAGCCTCCTGAATCGCCTGCTCCGAGAAGCCAAAGGAAGTCAGGACCTCCTCGGTAGCGGCACCGATCGGCGCGGGGTGAATCCGGACGGCTGGAGGTGTGCGTGAGAGCCGGACTGGCAGTCCGGCGAGCGAAACGACTCCTCGCCCGGGTACCTCAACCTGCCACATGATGCCGTTTTGGCTTGCCTGAGGGTGGCTGATCGCTTCTGGAATTTCATTCACAGGTGAGCAGAGCAGATCCACGGAAGCCAGACGATCGAGTACCTCCGAAGTGTTCAAGGTCATCAAAGCCGGCGCACAATATTCCTGAATGGCGGTCAGATTTTCGATCTGCTTTTCGCGTGTAGCGAGTTCAGGCCGCGTGCTTATGTCCGGTAGATCGAGCGCCTGGCAAAGCAGGCCAAGCGGGTTGTCGCGAAAGAGCATTACAACGGCTACCCAACCGTCCGCGGTCCTGACGAGCATCGCCTGACGCGTCCAGTCGGTTTTCACACCATAGATGCTCTCGCTGGCGATTTCGCACAGCTGCATAGCGAGCGAAACATCGAACAGCGACGTCGACACCAGTTGTCCCCGGCCCGAGGTCTGGCGTTCGATGACGGCGGCAAGAATGCCCTGGACGAGCGACATCGCCGCGCCATAGTCGACAATAGGAGAGTTCGTCAGCTGCGGAGGCTGGTGCTCCTGCAGTCCTCCCCGTGCCAACCCGCTAAATGCCTGCGCCAGCATGTCCTGGCCCGGACGATCTGCAAGCGGACCTGTTTCCCCGAAACCAAACCCCGCAGCATAGATGAGACGGGGATTGCGTGTGCTAAGATCCTTATAGCCGAGGCCCAGCCGCTCCATCACGCCGGGGCGGAAGTTGTGCATCAACACGTCAGCGCGGTCGACCAGGGTCAGCAAGATCTCAAAGGCGGCCGGGTTCTTCAAATCCAAGGCGAGTGTCCGCTTGTTTCTGCCCATCGCAGCGTAATACGCGCTCATCCCGCCGACGCGGGTGGCCTCAAAATCAAGCCCGCGCGTGATGTCACCTTGGGGACGTTCGATCTTGATGACGTCCGCGCCAAAATCCCCCAACACCTGTCCTGCAAGCGGCACCTGCATCACCATGCCGACTTCCAGAACGATCAAGCCGTCAAGGGCGCCACGCGCTACGGAGGCAGTTGCTTTATCGCTCACGACAGGCCTTTCCCTCAGATTGGAACGCTCGATACTATGCCGCGCGATCGTCGCCGTCAAGATTACTATATCCCATTATAAAATTGATATATTGCAATGCGCTGCGAAACCGGCTTTGAATGCGATTGCCGAATCGAGGCGCCGAACAGGCGTTTGGGCCAGCACCTGCCGGAAAGGGGATCACTCCCTGCCGCCGAAAAGCAGGTGCCGACGCAGTTGGACGTCCTGAGACGTTCTGCAAGGCTTGGTGACGGGGGGCCTGATGACGAAGAACTACATCGCCGGTGAATGGATTGCGGCAGCCAAGGCAGTCGCGAACATCAACCCGTCTGATACTCGCGACATCGTAGGCGAGTACGCCCAAGCCTCTGTAGAAGAGGCGAAGCGTGCGATCGATGCGGCCCATGGCGCCTTTCCGGCTTGGGCGCGTTCGACGATCCAGAGCCGCCACGACGTTCTGAAAGCCGTGGGTGACGAGATATTGGCCCGCAAGGACGAACTCGGACGCCTGCTCTCACGTGAGGAAGGAAAGACCTTGCCGGAGGGGATCGGCGAGGTCGCTCGCGCCGGCCAGATCTTCCATTTCTTCGCGGGTGAGTGCCTGAGGCTGAGCGGCGAGAAGCTGCTCTCCGTGCGAGCCGGCATAGACGTTGAGATGTCCCGCGAGCCGCTCGGCGATCACGCCATGGAATTTTCCTATGGCCATTCCGGCCTGGAAGATCGCCCCGGCACTGGCCTATGGCAACTCCGTCGTGTTCAAGCCTGCAGAACTGGTCCCCGCCTCGGCAAACGCCCTTTGCGACATCATTGCGCGCGCCGGCGTTCCCCCCGGCGTCTTCAACCTCGTCATGGGGAGCGGCTCGGTCGTGGGCGAAACAATGCTCGCCAGTACGAAGGTGGCCGCGATCTCCTTCACCGGCTCGTTGTCGACCGGCCGGCGCATTGCCCAAACCTGCATTTCTGCCGATCCCATGAAGAAGATGCAGTTGGAGATGGGGGGCAAGAATCCAATGGTGGTGCTCGACGACGCCGACCTAAAGGTGGCCGTCGAATGCGCGATCAACAGCGCCTTCTTTTCGACCGGCCAGCGCTGCACGGCCTCATCTCGCCTCATCGTGACAGATGGCATTTACGACGCCTTCCTGGCAGCTATCACGGAAAGGATGGATGCGCTGGTCGTGGATGACGCCTGCAAGCCAGGAACGCAGATTGGGCCGGTGGTTGATCAGAAGCAGCTGGAGCAAGACTTGATGTACATCCGCCTCGGCCAGGACGAGGGGGCCAAGCTCGTCGCTGGGGGCGAGCTATTGAAACGCGATGCGCCCGGTTTCTACTTGTCGCCCGCGCTGTTTGCAGAAGTCGACAATCGGATGCGGGTCGCGCGCGAAGAAATTTTCGGCCCGTGGCAGCACTGATCCGGGCGCGAAATTATGACGAGGCCCTTGAGATCGCCAACGACACCCCATTCGGACTATCTTCCGGAATCTGCACCACAAGTCTGAACTATGCCAGCCATTTCAAGCGCAACGCGGAGGCTGGCATGGTGATGGTCAACCTGCCGACGGCGGGCGTCGACTATCACGTGCCCTTCGGCGGCCGCAAAGGTTCGTCCTATGGATCACGTGAGCAAGGGCGCTACGCTGCAGAGTTCTATGCGACTGTGAAGACAGCCTATGCGTTTGATGGAGGTCCACCATGAGCGTGATGGCGGCCGCCTGAAAGCGCCCGAGTTGAACAGTTCTGCACGTTCAGATGATTGACATGCTGGCTTCGTTGCCGACTTCGAGCGAAGCTGCGACCTGGCGGAGCGCCCATTCGAGATCTTCGATGTTTTCGGGAACGCCGATCGATATCCTCAGCCCCGAGATCAAGGAGGGATCAACCACGAGCGCCGAGGGCGGCGTTGTGATGACGCCCCGTTGCAATGAACGGGCTGCCACCTGTTGAGCAATGTCGCTTGGCAGGTCCATCCAGATGTGAAAGCTGGCCGGATGATCTGCACGTATATGCGGCCGGAGGATTTGGGAGGCAAGCTTCACGCGCTTCTTCGCCTCCTGGACCAGAGACTGCTTCACGCGCGCGGCTGTTCCCGTGCGGATCCATTCGGATACGATGAAGGTTGAAATCGGCGAGGCCATCCAGCAGGTCGCGCGCATAGATTGATGAATCTGCGAAAGATAAGGCTCGGGCGCGACGAGCATTCCGATGCGCAGACCCGGCGCCAGGCACTTCGACAGCGTATTGACATAGAAGGTCCGCTCCGGCGCCAATGAGGCGAGCGGCTCGCTGGTCTCGTCCAGGAAGCCGTATGCGTCATCTTCGATGATCAGGATGTCCCGCTTACGCGCGATCCGCACGATCTCTCGCCGGCGTGCCGCGCTCATGATTCTCGCGGTTGGGCTCTGGATGGTGGGAATAGCAAAAAGCACCCGCGCTGCCCCGCTTGCCGCCGCTTTGTCGAAAGCGCCCGGCAGCAATCCTTCGCCATCCATCGGCAGCCCGATAAGGTCGAGCTTTGCGAAATGAGCATAGGACTTCATGCCGTGATAAGTGCCGGCCTCGACGAAGACTTTGTCACCAGGCTGGCAGATCGAGCTGAAGGTCAGCGCTATCCCGTGCTGTGCTCCATTCGTAATAACGAGGTTGTCCGGATTGGCTTCGAAGCCCGATTGACGAAATAGGCCGGCGAGCTGGGCCCGGTGTTCGGCAACACCAGAGTGGGAGAGGTATCCCACGTAGTCGGAGATGTCAGCCGTTGGAAACGTAGATGGGCTCTCAGCTAGCACCTTGGGCAGTAACGCCGGCCCTGGGATGTTGAGGCTGAGATCGACAACCTTGCCACCGGACGCAGGGGTCGGCCTCTGTGACGCGACAAACGTCCCGCGGCCGACGTGCCCCAGAAGCAGGCCGCGCCGTTGACCTTCTGCATAGGCCTTGATGACCGTTCCGACGCTGAGGCCGATCTCCTCTGCCAAATCACGCTGGGTAGGCAGCCTTGTTCCTGCCGCAAGAGTTCCTGCCGCGATGTCGTGTTCGATGGCCTCGACGAGCCGGACGAACAGGGGAGCGGTGCCAGCCCGCAGGTGAGGGTGCCATTTCTGCATTTTGATTGCTTATCTCAGAATACCGCGCTTTCGCTATCCCAATTTTTGGTCCACCAGATCAAGCTCATAGCGGCCGCACCCTCACGATCTCTGTTTGCTTTTCCTCGATGAGCGAGTTGCGCAATGGCCGCCCGAAAGCCGGAGATTCGATCTCGAAAGCGTCACCGCCGCGCAGCTTGACGCCGGCCGAAAAGCTTAAGGCGCTCGCGCCGAAGAAATAGACGTGGACGTCGCCGGGCCGACGAAACGCGCGGTATTTGAAGTGATGGTGCTCAAGATTCTCAATGGAATGAGACATGTTGTTCTCGCCCGAGATAAAGCTTCCGGACCAGATCGCTTCGCCAGCTCGCAAGACGCGGACCGTTCCGGATACCTCGTCCGGAAGATCGCCCACGAGGAGTTCGGGACCATAGGAGCACTGGCGCAGCTTTGAATGAGCAAGGTAGAGGTAGTTTCGCTGCTCCATCACATGATCGGAGTATTCGTTGCCGAGGCAGAAGCCGACACGCAGTACGTCGCCTCCCTCGCCAATGACGTAAAGCCCTACAATTTCGGCCTCCTCGCCCCCGTCTTCAGCATAGGACGGCAACGTGAGGGGTTGCTCAGGTGCGACTGCCCAGGAGCCATCACCCTTATAGGCCCACTCTGGCTGGACCCCGATGGATCCCGGCGGAGGCTTTCCACCGTCCAGGCCAAGCTTGAACATCCGCATTGAATCGGAAAGTTCGCCTGCGGCCAATTTCGCGTGCATGGCGTCGCGCGACTCGGCGCTACCGAGGTGCGTAAGTCCAGTCACCGCGATCATGCAACGCGAAGGATCAGCGTGGTCGAGAGGCGGCAACAGCCGCTTCTCGCGGATGATCGCATCGTAATCGACCTTCTCTCCGAAGCCGCACCTTTGGACGCATTCGGCAAGCGATAGCCGGGAGCGGGCTGCCTCCAAGGCTAATTCGCGTACACTTGTCCGATTGTTCACGAGCACAGGGACCCCGTCGCCCGCCTGGAGCGCAGCGACATGACGAGAACCGTTCAGAGATACAAATTGGATGAGGCGCACGAGATCCATTCCAGGTGAGAGCCAGCCGCGCTGATTGCGGCAAAGCCAGACTGACATTCAAATTGAGATAGGTCAATGTGCTTGGCTAATCGGGGGTGCCAATATTTCATGAGCGATTTCAGTCGTATAGATGTATCAATCCTTCAGCTAGAATGATGGCTACCAGATTGATATATCCTAATTGTATTTGAGATAGTCTATTGCTTGACATTGGCCCGTCATTGTGATGGTCTCGCTCGATATTGGGCTAGTGCACAGAGATGCCGGCCGTCATGGGAGACGAAGCGGTGGAGGCGATTTACTGGTTTCATGGGAGGAGCGGCTGGGCTGGCGATATTGCAGTCCATGCCAAGCTTCTCGCCAGCCCGCGCCCTTTACAACCATCCCTCTCGCGCTCGCGCGAGCCCCTTTGTCTTTCCGCGCAAGTCCTTGTGATCCAAGCGGCGGCCCCGAGACGATCTCATCATTCACCTTTTCCAGGTCAGTTCGGCTTACGTAAGCAGATACTCGATCAGCTCGCATCGTTTGCGCGGAAAAGTAGGAAACGTTCGCCTCGCCAAGCCGAGCGGACGTCTCAGCGCGGAGGAGTTTGTCCGCCTGCCTTGAATCGAAAAACTTAAGCGTCCCGCAGAAGGGCGCATTGCTACAGGAGGGACCATGGAGTTGGGACATAAGCCCGCCCGCGGGCTGTTACACAGACGATTGGAATGAAGGAAGCCCGATCAGCTGCCTTCGATCGCGCCAGCGTCCATTTACGGGCGTGCCGCCAGAAATCTCAGCGCCTTGAGCAGGCCAACAAGCGACAGGCCGGCGCGCATTCGCGCTTGCCGCGCAAGGCTTAAGCAGTCTTACCCAATGAGCGGAAGCAGACCCATGCAAACAATGGCCCAACCTTCTATCGATTTCATTCAGCCCGAGAAGCAAGTTGCAACGAGATCAATGACTATTGGTCTGGGCGGAGGCGTCGCGCTGGAGTGGTATGACTGGCAAGTCTACGGCTTCATGGCGGCTTTTCTATCTCCCCACTTCTTCCCTTCAAATGACCCGGTCGTTTCGCTGCTGGGAGCATTTGCCGTATTTGGAGCCGGATTCATTGCGCGGCCTCTGGGAGCGGCTTTGCTTGGTCCTATCGCAGATCGCATCAGCCATAAACGCGTCATGATGATCGCTGTTACGGTCATGGCGCTATCTTCGTTCCTGATTGCGATCTTGCCGGCTCATAAGGACATCGGGACCCTTGCCACTGCAGCGCTGGTCATTCTTCGACTGATGCAAGGGCTTGCCACTGGCGCAGAGGCGGGCGTCGCCAATGCAATCGCCATCGAGTTGGCACCACCAGGTGAGGAGGGGCGGTATCTCGGCTTGATCAACGGTACATTCATCATGTTGGGTTCGATCGGAGCAAGCCTCGTCGCTTTTCTGGTGAGCGCGGCCGTCGCCCCCGAGGTCATGCGCGAGTGGGCTTGGCGAGTGCCGTTTGCGGTCGGAGGCCTGCTTGGCGTCCTCATCTTCTTCCTGCGCCAAGCAATCCCGGAAACATTGATCGCCCGCGCTATGCATCATGACGAGATGTCGCGCGTTCAGAAAACCACCGGCGGCGTTTGGAAGGCGCTCTGGAATGTGCGACTGTCGCTTCTGGCCGTGATTTTGGTGATCGGCTCGGTGCAGCTCGCCAACTACACGTACAACGTGGGCCTGCCCAACATCGCCAATGGTGTTTTCAAGGAAAACAGCACGTGGGTGTACGGCATCCTGACCCTCATGGGATTTTGCTGGATGGTCTTTTCACCTGCCATCGGTGCGTTTGCAGACAAGATAAAGCCCTCGCGCGCGTTCATCTTGATGCGCCTTCTGCTCATCCCAGCATTCTTCCTGACGCTGCTCTATTCACACCAAAGCCTTCTGACCTACGCCATGGTGATGCTGGTTGGCGGGGCCATGGTGGGCTGCAATATGGCTCTCTACAACTTCATAGCCACAACCTTGATGCCGCGCACAGTGAGAACGACAGGCGTCGCCCTTGGTTACGCAATCGGTGTGACAATTTTCGGCGGTACCACGCCCTACCTGCTGGTATGGTTGCAACGCGAGGACATGGCATGGATGTTCCCAATCTACGGGTCGCTCGTCGCTTTGCTCAGCGTGGTCGTATATCAGATCGCTAAAAAGCGCGGCTGCATCTATGTAGGCGAGTGATAACAGTCTTGTTAGGGCACTCCAGAGAGGTCCGGCCGATCGGCGGCTCCCCTCTGGAAAGGCAATGGTCTCAGTGGAACAGCGGCTGAACAAGAAACCCTTGATCTCTCCAGCCGTCAAATGCGCCCCTAGGTCCGTTCCAAGCCGCTTTAAGGATTTCGGCCGGGGTAACGCGAGAGTGACACAGAGAGCGCTCGCCGCTGGCCTTCGCCAGCAGCGAGTGCCATTTTAGATTTCTTCAGGCCGCAACCTGCCGGTTAGCAAATGAAGCGCCTCGAACAAGTAGTAGCTACCAAAGATCAATTCGGCATTACTGACGTAGTCCTCGGCTCTCGAATCCCCGCGCTTGTTGAAGCATCCTTCCACCAGCATGCCGGCTGGACGGCTATCGTTCTTATGAACCGGAGTGAGATATCGTTCGACCAGCGCCAAAGCGGTGCGTTCTCCGGCGCTACGGTATTGCCGCCGCTTACTGTCAGTCGGCGCAATCGAGCTCAATTTTAGAAGAGCCGATGCCATAAAAGCGGTCGCCGCAGTGTCCCGCTCGACGTTGGGCGCTTTAGGAGCGTCAAAATCCCAGTACGACACGCAATCATCTGGCACATGGGCGAGCCACCAGTCGGCCCCGTTCATGGCGGCTTGACGCCATCGCTCCTCTCCGCCGCCGGAAAAGTAGCTGATCGTCGAGCACACCACGCCCCACGCCTGTGCTCTTGCCCAAACGCTGTTCTCGCTGAAGCCCTTGTGTGTGTAGCGTCGGAGAACCTTGCCGGTCTCGGGATCGAGGGAGGAGGACTGGATGAAGGATCCGTCCTCACGCTGATGGACGGTCAGAACTTTATCCGTATGATTGGCAGCCACTTCGCGCATCGCGCGGTCGTCTAGAGTTCGAGCGGCCCAAAACAGCAGCAATGAGACGACCAAACTGTCGACGCTGCTTGCAGTGGCTCCCACGTCAGCGCCCTCCTCGGCATTCGCGCCAAGGGGCACAAGACCAAGGTGATGGTTGTAGCGTTGCTTCAGATCTCGTGCCGCCGCAAGGCCGAGCGTCCGCGCGCGGTGACTTCCGGTGAGCAGCGAACCCAGTCCGGCCCCGTAATAGAAGGTCGCAGCCTTGAACGCGGTATCGGCCGAGACGCGCGGTTCAAGACGCTCGCAACCTCGTTCTGCAAGATCTCTGAAGCGCTCGCCGCCGTTACTCCGCGAGGCAAGCCAAAGCATCCCCAGCCAATAGCCGCCGGTCCAGTCTCCGTTTGAAGTTGTCGTCCAGGTGCCGCTCTCCGGATCTGCCCAATGTGGATAGGCGTCGCCAACTTGTTGAGCTGTATTCTCGATCCGCCGCATCATACGTGCGATCGCTTCTTCCCAGTCTATGCTCATCAAAGCTCCTCGTGAAAATGCAGGATGGTTCCACCTGAAAGCGGGTTCTCACCATTGCTTCACTTGAGAGCTTCTCATGATTATTGCATTATATCAATCTGAAATTGGGATAGTGTATTTGCTCAACGAGGTAGGTCTTGCTACATTCAATCGGGCTCCCAGCGTGATGCCGCCAGGTCCCGAAAAGCAGCGCATGATGTTCAGCGCGGTATCAAAGTAGTCTGCGTTTGCTTGCAGGGATATTGGCGCACAGTGGAGCGCTGGCGCGCCGGCCCGAAGTTGATCTATCGATCGAGCCTTCTCAACGGTCGTCCTGGCTCGACAAACGCCGCATCCAGCCTCTGACGAGGGATTGCCGCTACGCCCAATGGGCGAGCATTCGGTAGCCCGCGTGGCGCATGTCCTTTTGCCAGGTGACTTGCTTGCCGGGTGACCTGCGCCGCGGCAGTAGTCACTAAAGAAGCTGCTTCAAGTTCAGCGCCGGATTAGCGAGCGCCTCTGCCTCGACCTTCAGTTCCCGCCTAATGATCGTCTCTGCAACTCGGATTTCCTTCGCAACGGCGCCGAGGCTTCCAAACCCACAAGCAGCCACGAGGCGCCCGCCGTCGACAAGGGAGAATAGAAGTTGGCCCCTCGGGCCTAGGCTTCTGACGACCGGGATTTCTCCGCCGCAGCAGAGGCCGACCATTTGCAAAGTCTCATCGTATTGGTCCGACCAGAACCAGGGGAGATCGTCATACGGACGATCCTCGCCCACCATATTCGCCGCCGCAATCACCCCTTGCCGCTGCGCGTTGCGCCAAGCTTCCAGCCTGATCCGCTTTCCGTAAAGGCGATGTGGAAAGGAACAGCAGTCCCCCGCTGCGAATACGCGCGGATCCGATGTGGCCAGCATTTCGTCAAGCGCGATGCCGTTGTCGACAGCGAGCCCCGCCGCTTGCGCCAGTTCGACGTTGGGGGTTGCACCGACCCCCACGATCACGAGATCGGCAAGATGTCTTTGGCCCCCGGCCAGTACCACGCAGGAGCGTCCTTCACAAAGCTCGATACGTTCAACGACTGCCGTTGTCTCGATCCGTACCCCAGAACGCTCGTGCTTGGCCCTGATCAGTTCAGCTATGCCAACTGGCACTGCCCGGGAAAGTATGCGCGATCCTGCTTCGAAGACGATGACCGAAGCGCCTCGCAAGATCGAGCTCGCAGCAACCTCGAGCCCGATAAAGCCGCCGCCGATCACAGCCATCTCGCAGCCTTGGCCGATTAACTCGCGAAGGCGTGTGGCATCCTCATACGACCTAAGCGTTGCGACCCTTGATCCCTCAGCAATTGGCACGTTCAGGTCACGCGGACGAGCGCCAGTGGCCAAGAGGAGGCGATGATAGCCTATCTTGGCCCCATTCGAGAGAATCACCATGCTGGCCGTGCGATCAATCGAGACCACCTCACAGCCGTGGCGATAATCGATCTTCAATTCGGAAAGCCGCTCTGACGTCACAATCGTCTTCGGCCCAGGCCTCGTCTCATCGACCAGAACTGCTTTGGAGAGAGGAGGGCGCTCATACGGGAGACTGCTTTCGTTGCCGATCAACACCACGCTCTCTTCCCAGCCGCGCTCGCGCAGCGCCAGGGCGGCTGCCGTGCCAGCTTCGCCGGCGCCAACAATGGCAATCGTCGAATGAGTACTCAAATGGCCACCCCTCTTGCAGGCAGAGCCTGCTCCTCACTGGCCACGCTATCGAAGAGGTCACGGACTAGGGACCTAAGAAGAAGAGCTTCCTCCCAACGATCCGTCGTGTCCTTGCCTTGCCGATCGGTGATCGCATAGGGCTGCGGGCCAAGTTCGCAGGTAAAACTAAGGCAGGCACCCGTGCCTGCGCGCTTTCGCCAGCTTCGGAACCCGTATTTCCACCACCCCAGGAACAGATCCAGCCATATCCTGTGCTGAGGAAACGTGATCTCAACCTGAATTTGCTCGCGAGATGCAACCCGTCCATGAAACGCCCAAGCGCGATCGAGCACCTGCCGCACCAGCGCTTCATCCTCGTCCGAGATGGGATACCAGAACTCCCGACCCAGCAGGATGTGCGACAAATCGGCAAGGATCCGCATCCCGGGCACCTCGTCCATCAGATCGAGAGTAAAGAGGAGATCCGTGGTCATCCTGTTGCGATGCGTTTCGAAGTAGATCGGCATGCCTGCCTCTTCCGCCACCCTGATCCAGCCATCCAGCAGCGGGATACAATCGCTGACCCTGCGCGGACGGATGTCTGGCTGGACGTTGAGATGCAGAACGTTGATCTGCTTGGCGAGGTCGATGGCAGACTTCAAGTGATCGATCGTCTGCGGGAAGCACATGCCCTCGACTGCAAGCCCGGAACCGTTCAAAGCGCGTGCGATCAGGTTGACGCGTCCTGGATCATTGCAGGACGTAGAGATCCCGTCGAACCCCGCTTGCTGTATCATCGCCAGGTTTTCATCGAGAGAACGTTCGAAACCGTCAGGCTGCCGCCGCTCCATGGCCCAGAGGGACTGCAAGACAAGTAAACGCTGTGAGGTCATCCGCAGCTCTCACCCGCTCAGACCTTGACCATAACAATGCCATTCTCGATTTTTACCTCGTAACTCTGCAAGTCGACGCATGCGGGCAGCGCACGCGACTCGCCCGTTCGATAGTCGAAGGTGCCGAAGTGTTTCGGGCATTCGATAATTCCGCCATCGACAATGCCATCCGCAAGATGGACCTTCTCGTGTGAGCAGTGGCCGTCCATCGCGAAGTAATCGCCCTCGGGCGAGCGAACAATCACAAACGTGCGGCCGCCGTGATCGAGGCGGCGAACCTCTTCAGGCCTCAAAGCGTCCGCAGCGCAGGCCGCCACCCATTCAGCTTGTTTAGTCATATCTAGTCCTCAATCTTCAACTGGCGGCGATCAATCGGCTGTGGCTCAGTCGCGCAGCGTGCGCCAGTACCGTTGCGGCGCAAGGGCTGCCTCAACGTGACAGGCCTTCGGAGCCTCCCCGCTTCGGCGCTAACCGCCGCGCACCCACTTCTTGGCCTTTATGCGCTTATACATTCTCTCGTCGGCCTCTGGAGAGCCGTCGTGAGCCGTGCCGAACCACTCGTCGAGCGGGATGCGGCGTTCACCGTAGTTCACCTCGAAATACTTGTGGTGCAGGTAATGGTAGAAGTTGTCGGTGCTGATCGCCTTCGCATCATCCACGACCACGCGGTCGAAACCGGTATGTGACTTTGCGGGGGACAGTCCCGCGTGCATCAGCTGAAACATTGCGTGCAGCGGATGGGACGGAAGAACGAAATGAATCAATACCCCTGAGAAGTAAGCGATGTGTTCCAGTGTCGACGCCGAGAGGCCGGACCACGGCCCCGGATTGACGTTCTTGTGGTGGACCTTGTGGATGAGATGGTACAGCGGCCCAATATGGATGAGGCGGTGAATGAGGTAAAAGTGCAGTTCGCGCCACGCCGGCATCACCAGCACGAGTGCAGCACAATATAGCGGATGCGCTGCGAAATCGACGTAAGGCAAGCGGTCGTTCGCGTACATCCACCAGGTGAGCGCCTCATATGCACTCCATACAGGCACGGCGCTGCACATGGTCCAGAATATGTTCTCGGCCGTCTGACTTCCGAACATGAAGGTCGGGTTGTGCGCATCCGGCCACTTTGCATTGTATTTAAACGCCGTCTGCTGACGCCGCTCGATATAAAGAATGAAATGGAAGGTGCCGTAGAGGAGGAGAGTCAAAGCGGTGTTACGAAGCAGAATGAGCAGTATCCAGTCGGCGTGGAGTTCTCGCATCGTATCGAGCGATGGAGTGAGATAAGTCCACGATACAAGAGAGATCAGGAAATAGACCGTATTCCAGGGCAGGAGATAGCCCGGTAACCAGCGCAGTATTTTCAGCGGTTGCACCGGCCAGACAAAAATCGGCGCACGTTCGGGCTTCTTCTTTGGTACCCAATTGCCCCGCTTATCGCGCGTGCCGTACAATGCTTCGTCCATATTGCACTCCATTGCCGCTTCAAGGCAGACAGCTCGTGTGTTAGATCCTTCGCCGGCTGATTGAGATCAGCTCTCGTCGCCGTCGCAAGAGCTTTAGATCAATCGCCAAAGCCCGAGTCTTTTAGTCTCGACACGAAGGCCGCATATTCATCGTCGGCGATGTCCGATATTTCCTGCGGGCCTGGAAAGCCATTTGCGGTGACGTCAGCACGGAATGCGCTGAGAGCTTTCACGCGCTCCTGTTTGATGCGCTCCTGCAGGGCCTGAAGATCTCCATAGACCCGAGCGTGCCGGGGCCGCCGGCCTTCGCCACCGCATATGTCCTCGGTGAATAGAAAGATCACGTCAGCATCCGGTCCGGAGCCGAGCGAGACGGTCACCAGTCCGATCCGCCGGCGAATTTCCGACATGACCCGGGCTGGGATGACCTCGCATTCCACCGCAAAAGCGCCGGCTTCTTCTAGACGTCGGAAGCGCTGGAAGAGTGCCAAGGCTTCCTCCGCATATTTGCCGAAGGCGCGAAGCCTTCCGAGCCAGGTCGATTTTCTGGGAACGAGGCCCAAGTGACCGACAACCGGAATATCCTCGGCCGCGAGCATTGAGACGGTCGCCATGCCGCGTGCGGTGATCACCGCATCGGCCCCGTCGCTTAGCGCCTTCAAGGCGGTACGAAGGATGTCGTCCTGTGTTACAGCATCGGCAAAGCCCAACGCGGCGGTGACGAAGAGGTGCTTTGAGCCCCTCCGTACGGCTTCCACGTTGCGGGCGCGGGTCACCAGCATTTCAATGCCGGCCTGCTCCGCGGCCGCTGCCTCCTCGGCGGTCTCGGCAGTGACCTGAGTGTAGCGCTTGCCCGACTTTCGGGAAGCGCGCAGGTCGGCCACCGTCACCGTGCGCTCGGCCTCGCGCGCCGCCCAATCGTAAATCCGCGGCATATCGTTCCAGTTCTCACTGTTCGCGCCCAAGGCGCATTGATTTCTTGTTGCTCTCTCATTCTGCAGCCGAGGCGCGCATTGTGCGATACATCTCGTCTGCTGCGGCGCGCCTCGCCATGCCGGGAATGACCCCTAGCTTTGTGCAGACCAGGGCACCGCAGCACACCCCGAAGCGCGCGGCCTCGATCACATCCCGCCCTTCCGCCAGAGCCACGGCGAAGCCGGAATTGAACGCGTCGCCAGCACCCGTCGTGTCCACTACGTCGACCACTGCAGCCGGAATGGTGGTATCGACCTTGTCGGTGACGATCAGTACACCACGGTCGCCAAGCGTCACGATCACGTTGGCGGCCCCGCGCTTGCGCAACAGATCGACCAGCTCGCGCGAGGGCCGCGGATCATCCGGGCGCAGACCGAGCAGGATGCGAAGTTCGCTTTCATTCGGCGTCAGGAAATCGACCAACGGGAAGATTTCATCCGGCAGCGGTGCGGCCGGCGCCGGATTGAGAATGGTTTTCTTACCGTATTTGCGACCGAGCTCCATCGCCCGCATAGCCACCTCGACCGGCGGCTCCAGGACCGCCATGACGAGGTCGCTCTCGCGAATGCGGCTCTCGGCGCGATCGACAAAAGCCGGATCCATGGCGTTTGTGGCGCCATAATCCATGATAATGAAGTTCTCGCCTCGCTCATTGAGGATGATGAAGCCAACCGCCGTCGGCTTCTCGGTGATCTGCTTGACATGCGCCGTATCGACGCCCTCGGCCTTGTACAGATCAATGCCAATATCTGCGAATTGGTCTTTGCCGATGATCGCAACCAGCGACGAGTCCGCCCCGAGCCGCGCAGTGGCAACAGCCTGATTCGAACCTTTTCCGCCCGGGCCCATATCGAAACTGCTGCCTAACATCGTGACCCCGAAGACCGGGATGTTCGGAGCGCGAATGGTCAGTCCTACGGCGAAGCTGCCGACGACGGTAATTCTCGGTTTACTCATCAATTCCTCCCCTGAAAGTGCCTGAGATCAAGGCGTGGCGTGGAATGCCTCCACCACGTCGCCACAAGGGCCCTGCGCGCGGTGGCGCAGTTTCGTGGGCCGTGAGCATCGGCACCGGTCCTCCCTGAGCTCCCTCAGCGATCTCTATGGATACAAAACGTGCATCCGGGAGCCTGATCACGAGCTCATTTGTTAGTCATTGACATCGAGCCTAGATGCAGAAAGCCCCAGCGGGAATGGACAAAGCACGCTTCAATTTATATAAAACGCGCATGGCCGGCTTGCCGCAGCGCACACTTTTTCCTGAGAGCCATCAGTACGTCCTCCCTGATGCTGCCTGGACCCGATGCGCCTTTACGGTACTTAGGGCGGGCAAGGCCATCACCGCACGTGATCATCACATCGCTCGAGACAATTATCCGGGCCAGGACATTCTATACTGCTCCGCTGGGCGCGGCTTTGTAGTCAGCGAAGGCAGGACATCGACTGTTGAGCGCGGTCAGTTGATCTGGATTGCCAACGAAACGTCGCATGCGCACTGGCCGGATGAAAATGATCCCTGGACTGTTCTGTGGGTGCGGATCGACGGGCCCGACTGTGCGGCCATTCGGCGAAAGGTGTTCGGCACCGGAGCAACGCTAGCAACGATATCAGTGCCGAACGAGATCGAACGGTGGTTCGCAAGACTATTTGATGTCTTGCGCGCCAGGGATGATAACGTCGATTTGGCACTTAACTGCCTCGTGGCGGAACTGCTTCACCTCATCGCAGCACCTTCCTCGAAGCACGGTGAATCCCGTCTCCCGGCCCCATTGCGAGCCATCATTTTAAAGATGCGGCAGTCCCCGGAGCGATCCTGGCACGCCGATGAACTCGCCTCGGTCACTGGCCTCAGCGCCGCACAGACGCGGCGGCTATTTCAAGGGCATCTGCAGATCAGCCCAAGGCGCTTGTTGATTCGAGAGCGGATCATGATGGCGCAAAAGCTGCTCTTGGAAAGTGACGCTGGGCTCGGCGCAATCGCCGAACGCTGCGGTTTTTGTGACGTCTATCACTTCAGCCGTGAATTTAAGCGCAGCACTGGCACCAGTCCCAGCACCTGGCGGCGAGCTGAGGGAAGATAAGCCGGTGTATCAGGGCTGCGTCGTATACGCGGCGATCAAGGGCTCGAAGCAGCGACTTCACGTCGCTGCCCCTGATCCTCTGCGAACACTTCTGAACTCGGTCCGTACTTGTTGAGTTCGCGCCAATTCTTTTGCGGCCCCATCACCAATTTGGTGTGGACCCGGACGGGGTGGCGAAGGTACTGCTGGCTCGCAATGAGAACATAATGACCGACAAGCTGCATAGAGGAGGCGAGCTTGCAAAAAACGTTGCGCTCCGCTGACAAGCAGCGACCTCAACAAGATCGTGGATGAGCGCGCAGTCGGAAGCATGAACGAACGGATCAAAAATGCAGTGCATATGCAAGAGGTTTCCTTATATCAGATGGTAAGGCCAACCCACTCTTATCGCTTCCGGTCGCCATTTCTCCGCTGAAGAGGCGTTCATCGTGAACAACGACAAAGTTGTGCTGGATGTGCGTGCCTTCTTGGAAGCTTGGGCGCGAGCGTTCAACTCTGGCAAGCCGGAGTATCTTGTTGCGTTATACGCAGATGATGCCTTGCTTCACGGTACGTCTAGTTCCACGCTCTACATCGGTGTCGCAGAAATACGCACCTACTTCCATGGCACCGCAAGGGTAAAATTTGACGTATGTCATTGCGTCAGCTTGGCGGCTGACATTGTTATGGCCGTCGGAAATTATGTCTTTTCTGAAACGCGGCATGATCTGCAAGTGGCGACACCCGCCCGATTTACGTTTGTGCTGCGCCGTCATGATGCCTCCTGGAAGATTTTACACCATCATTCATCTACCACCCCCCTTTAGGTGGATTAAGGTGGTGGCGAATGCGCGTACGATCGTGAGCTTGGCGCGCGGCAGTTCGCGCCAGTTAGGGGAAGCGCGTGATCGCCGAAATTGGCTGGTTGTTACTTTGAAATGCTTAGGCCTCTGATGTAATCCGCTGCATTGTCAGATCCGTGCCATATTTCAACTCTAAGGTGACGAGACCGGTTCACTTGTCGCCTTACCAGCCCGTCAAAAAGACCTAAGGGCTCAAAGACAAGCCGGCGAGGCAGGACAGATCGGCGAAACGCCTGCACTGGCAGACGCATTCAGCGTCGTTTTACCCAATATTACCCAACTTGCGTTGCGCACCTTCTGGGGCCGAGCGCCCTGCTGCGCTTTACCTACGGCTAATCTGATAAGCGGCCACGACAGAAGAACGCCGCGTGTCCCAATGACGGGATCAACCTTTCAGGAGAGCCGCGTGTCAGTTTCCCTTCCGACTCCCACCCAGCTTCTCGAAGTTGCCAAGCAGTGTGGTCTTTCGTTGACCGACGAAGATGTCGCCTCGTTCCGCGGTTTGATGCGGGGCTCGCTGGACGCATACAATCTCGTTGCCGCGATGCCCGACGAGTTGCCCGTGGTCAAATATCCGCGGACGCCCGGCTATCGGCCATCGCCAGACGAAAACACTCGCAATGCTTGGTACCGCAAAACCAACATCAAAGGCGCCGGCAGCGGAAAACTGAAAGGCAAGACCGTTGCCTTGAAGGACAACATTATGTTGGCCGGAGTGCCTATGATGAATGGCTCGGCCACCCTCGAAGGCTACGTACCCGATTTTGACGCCACCATCGTTACACGCATGCTTGATGCTGGCGCCGAAATTGTGGGCAAGGTTCACTGCGAAGCCTTCTGTCTCTCTGGCGGCAGCCACACCAACGCGACTGGCCCGGTCCACAATCCACACAAGATGGGCTATTCGGCCGGCGGTTCTTCCTCCGGAAGCGGGGTTGTGGTCGCACTACGCGAGGTCGACATTGCGATCGGCGGCGATCAGGGCGGTTCGATCCGAATGCCATCCTCATTCTGCGGCACGTACGGTATGAAGCCGACTTGGGGTCTCGTTCCCTATACAGGAATAATGCCGATTGAGATCTTTATCGACCACACCGGGCCGATTACGGCAACGGTGGCCGACAACGCCCTGCTACTCGAGGTGATCGCCGGCGACGACGGCTACGATTCGCGCATCAAGGCTCCGAAGGTGGATGAATACACCAAGGCCTTGGGTGCGGGCATCAAAGGGATGAAGATTGGTATCCTCAAGGAGGGCTTCGAGCAGCCGTCCGCAGAAGCTGCCGTGAACGAAAGCGTGCGTGAGGCCGCAAAGCGCTTCAAAGATCTCGGCGCGACCGTAGAGATCGTCTCGATTCCGATGCACCTTCTAGGCGCGGCGATCTGGACCCCCATCGGAACTGAGGGGGCTGTCCAGACCATGATGTTCGGTGACGGCTATGGTCTCAGCCGAGGCGATCTTTATCCAACCTCCCTGATGGATTTCCATCGCGGGTGGCGGCAGAAGGCGGACTCATTGTCCGAGACTAACAAGCTGTTTATGTTGTGGGGGACCTATATCAACAACACCTTCGGGTCCAGGTTTTACGGCAAGGCGCTCAACATCTCCCGCCGCCTCGCTACGGCATATGACAAAGCTCTCGAGAGCTATGATCTCCTCCTCATGCCGACGACGCCGATGAAGGCAACCCCGCTGCCGCCATCCAATGCCAGTCGCGAGGACTACTTCACGCGCGCGATTGAGATGTTCACCAACACCGCGCCATTCGACATTACGCATCATCCAGCTATGTCGCTGCCCTGCGGAATGGTCGACGGCCTGCCAGTGGGCCTAATGCTGGTCGGTCGCCACTTCGAGGAATCCACCATCTACCGCGCCGCCCATGCCTTCGAACAGATAGGCGACTGGAAGAAGATGTGAGGCCGAGACGATAGTGCGACTGGATCGCGGCATATGACTAGTGCATTCATGGCGGCATTCGAGATCCTGAGCTTCGGTGCGATTATCGTGTTGATCGTGCTTGGGCTAGGAATCATCGCGAGCATGATGGGCATCTTCAACTTTGCCCAGGGTGAGTTCGTCCTGCTCGGCGCTTATATTACTTATCTCGCCTATAGTCATGGTCTCCCGGTTTGGCTCGGTATGGCGGCGGCACCGATCTTAGTCGGATTGCTGGGTTTCGTACTCGAAGCGCTCATCATCCGCCGCTTCTATGCCGCACCGATCGTTGCAATGCTCGGCACCTATGCGCTCGGTCTTATCATCCGGGAGTCTGTGCGGGGCCTAATTGGCGGGTTTTATCTGACGGTTCCGGAGCCTATCGGTGGATCCATAGATATCGCCACGATACACATCTCAGCTTGGCGCTTTACGATTCTCGTGATCACGGCTTTGGTGATGGGGGGCTGCTTTCTGCTCCTGTCCCGCACAAGCTTCGGCTTGCGCGTTCGGGCGACCCTGGAAAATCCGGCGCTAGCGCGCGCCTCCGGGGTTTCGACGAATTTCATCTATGGCACCACCTTTGCCTTCGGCGCAGCTTTGGCCGGGCTCGCCGGGGCGCTTATCGTGCCGGTGTTCGATCTGTTTGCAGATCTCGGAATTCGCTTTCTGATCCAGGGATTTGTCGCCGTCATGCTTGGCGGTGTCGGCTCCTTTATGGGCCCAGTGGCAGGAGCCGGTATCATCGGCGCTCTCAGCGCGGCGCTGCCCTGGGTTATCCCTCCGGTCCTCGCCGATGTGCTCGTCTTCTTGCTTGCCATTGTTTTCATCAAGTGTCGGCCGCAAGGCCTCATCGCGCAAGGGGGAGTGTAGTCATATGGCTGTTGATCGACTCAATTTCACACGCCGTCGTTTCCTTTCGAACTTTGCCTTCACGGCCGGTGCAATCGCCACAGGAGCGAGTAGCTGGGTGATCCGTCCCGACTGGGCCAATGCGGCCGAAGGTCCCATCAAGGTCGGCATCGCGATCGATCTGACCGGCCCGATCGGCTTTGCCGGAAAGGCGGATGCCAACGTCGCCAAAATGGTCATCAAGGAGATCAACAATTCAGGTGGTCTTTTGGGCCGGCCGATCGAGCTGTACATCGAAGACACCGCCTCCAATGAATCGGTCGCTGTAGGCAACGTGCGCAAGCTGATCCAGCGGGACAAGGTGGACATGGTCCTAGGCGGCCTCGCGAGCTCAATGCGCAATGCGATCAAGGATGTGATCGTTTCTCGGGGCAAGACGCTCTATATCTATCCGCAATTTTATGAAGGGGGGGAATGCACGCCATACCTGTTCTGCAGCGGCGCCACACCGGCGCAGCAATGCGACACATTTATCCCGTGGCTGATCAAGAACGGCGGCAAGAGATTTGCCCTTCCAGGTTCCAACTACATTTGGCCGCGTAACCTGAATGCATATGCTCGCAAGTTAATCGAAGCCAATGGCGGCGAGGTCGTGTTCGAGGAGTATTATCCTTTAGACCAAGTGGATTTCTCCGCCACTGTCCACGCGATCATGTCCAACAAGGCCGACACCGTCTTTAACACCGTTATTCCACCCGGCGTCGGTCCTTTGTTCAAACAGCTCTATGAAGCGGGCTATCTGAAGAACGGCGGACGGCTTGCTGCCGTCAACGAGGACGAGAATTATCTCAGCCTCCATCCGGTCAATGAGATGGAAGGGCTTGCGAGTTGTCTCGATTATTACAAAGCCGTCGCCAAAGATGACCCGGTCTCCGCCAGAATTCAGGCTGCCTATGATAAGGACTATCCAGGCGATTCTCTATTTGCCGCGAGCAGTGCCGCTCCCAGTACATATCGCGGGCTGAAACTTTGGGAAGCTGCCGTCAAAGAGGCCGGAAAGGTCGATCGCGAGTCGGTTGCTGCGACGCTCGATCACGCAAAGATCGCGGAGGGTCCGGGCGGCCCCGCCGAGATGGTGCCGGGCAAGCGGCACTGTAAGATGAACATGTACACGGCCGTGTGCAAGAGCGGGGTTTTTCAAGTCGTGCAACGCAGCAATGGGCTTGTCGATCCCGGGCAATGTTGACGAATCACTGTGAAAGCGACAAGCGCGGTAGAGAGGCCATCGGTGCCCACGCTAGAAGTGAATTGTGCGACGGCTGACATGGCTGAAATCGCCTTTGCAGGACAGGTCAGTCGTGCACGACGTGTCCTGCTCATCATCGAAGGACTAGTGCTGATTGGAGCACTAGTCCTTCCGGTGATGCTTCACGACTATCTTACGGTGTTTGCCACTCGCGTTGTGATCCTGGCGCTCTTCGCTCTCTCGTTCGATCTGGTCTGGGGCTATGCCGGAATCATGAGCTTTGGGCAGGCCCTCTTCTTCGGCTCCGCAGGCTACGGCGTTGCGCTGCTTGCGCGCGACCTCGATATCACCTCAATCCTTTTGGTACTGCCGGCGGGCACGCTGATTGGCCTCGTATTCGCGCTGCTACTTGGTGGGTTCCTCCTACTCGGACGGCATCCGGCCAGCATGATCTTCGTTTCGCTCGGTACGCTCACCGGTGCCTATGCGGCGGATCGCCTCGCGCGTGGCTGGTACTATCTCGGCGGCCAGAACGGCATTCCCTCGATTCCGCCGATGACGCTCGGCTCCTACGAATTATCGGAAGGGTCGAACTTTTACTATCTGGCACTAGGGCTTCTTGTCATCGTCTACGTTGCATGCCGTTTCCTGGTGCGCTCGCAGTTCGGTCTTGCACTCGCAGGCCTCCGCGAGAACGAGCAACGCATTGCCTTTTTCGGCTACCGGACACAGCATCTAAAAGCCATAGTGTTCGCGATCGGTGGCGCCATCGCAGGCCTGAGCGGCAGCCTCTATGCCTTCCACGAGGGTTTTGTGTGGCCCAATATGATTGGCGTTGTCGTCTCCACGCAAGTCGTGCTCTACGTTCTGTTCGGCGGTTCCGGCACGCTGATCGGTGCGGTGATCGGTACGGCGATTGTCGAAGGTCTCTCCTTCTGGCTGTCGGACAATTACCGCGATATCTGGCCGATCATCCTGGGCGTGCTCCTGCTCCTGGTAATCCTTTTTCGGCCGCTTGGGCTTATCAGCCTGGTGTTGACGGAGCGCGAGCGGGTAGGCAGTTTCGCCGCCAAAGCGCAAGACAAGAAGAGGGCGCAGCATCATGCCGCTTCTTGAAGCTGCAGGCATTCGAAAGATCTTCGGCAAGCTCACGGCAGTCGACGGTGCGGCGCTCACCGTCCGCGAGAACGAGTTCCACGGGTTGATCGGGCCGAACGGCTCGGGGAAAAGCACGCTGATGAAGTGCATCGCGGGGGCGGAGGTACCGACGCAAGGCAAAGTCCGATTCATCAACACTGATATTACCACATTCACCCCCACCGAGCGCGCGCGCGCTGGCATGAGCCTGAAGTTCCAAATCACATCGGTTCTGCCATCCCTCACCCTCTACGACAACATCCTCCTTGCCCTGCAGGGGCACTGCTCTCTTTTTGATCTTGTGTTCTCGCGCAGCCGCAGACAGCTGCACGACCAGGTCATGATGATGCTCACCCAGTTTCGTCTTGCCGATCGTGCGTTCGATGCAGCAGCAGCGCTATCCCATGGCCAGCAGCAATGGCTGGAGATTGCGATGGCGCTCGCGGGAAAACCCCGGCTCCTGCTGCTGGACGAGCCTACCGGAGGCATGAGCCTGGAGGAGCGTCGCGTCACTGGCGAACTGTTGCGACCAATAAAGGAGCACTGCTCCCTCGTTATCGTCGAGCACGATCTCGATTTCATCCGCGACATTTGCGACCGCCTCACCGTCCTCGACCAGGGCCGTGTGCTGGCGACAGGAAGCGTCGCTGAGATCCAGGCTGACAAAAGTGTCCAGGAGATCTATTTGCGCCGTGCTTGAACAACGCTTTCTCGACATAAGACATCTCGACGCCGGTTATGGTCGCAGCCAGGTGCTGTTTGACCTGAGCCTCGACATTCCGTGGCGTGGTGGTACCGCCGTGCTTGGGCGCAACGGTGCAGGCAAGACCACGCTTATGAAAGCTATCGTTGGCGAGCTACCAAGCTGGAGAGGCGAGGTAGTCTTCGATGGCCACGATTTCAATCGGCTCCAGACCGAGCAACGCGTGCGCGCCGGCATCGGCTATGTGCCGCAAGAGCACTCAGTGTTCTCACGCCTTTCAGTGCGGGATAATCTTGCAATGGGCTCCCTCTTCAACACCGACGCTTCGGCGATCGATCGGGTCCTGGCGATCTTTCCCAAGCTCGGCCACCGCCTGGACCAGGCGGCTGGTACGCTTTCTGGTGGCGAGCGTAAGATGTTAGCGATCGGGCGCGCCCTCCTGGGGAACCCAAAGCTGCTGCTGCTGGATGAGCCGACCGAGGGCGTCTGGATCGGCGTCATCGAAGAGATTACCGAACGTCTCATTGAACTCGCCAAGGAAATCGCGGTCATCATCGTCGAACAGCACCTCGATCTCGCGTTGCGCGTGGCGAGCAAGGCCTATGTCCTTGATCGCGGCCGTATCGCACTACAAGGCGCTGCAGCCGATATCCGCACGAATCCGGAACTTCTGCGCTACCTCGCGCCTTAAGTGGCGCGTTCCAGATTGCTTTGACGGCCGACGCTAATCGTAGACCGGTTCGGCTGACTTCTCCCTAGATTTGAGCGGCTGTTTGGAAAACTCCAGCAGCGGAGTTTGCTGACTTGACCTCAGCAACTTGACGCGCCCGCTACGGGCTCACAGGCGCGCTGGGCCCCATTCTGCGTTCGAAGCGAGCCGACATTCTCGTCCACTTGAAAGTACGCCTCCGACGAGGACCGTCTTGCGTGACGGGTGGTAATTCGCGAAGCGTGTGACCTTAAGTCTAGCTTTAAGGTCATCAGGCGATGCGGGTCGAAGTTTTGGGCGGGCTTGAGCGGCGGCGGCGTTGGTCGCAGGACGACAAGGCACGGATTGTCGAGGAGACGCTAGTACCGGGCGCGAAGGTAACTGAAGTCGCGCGGCGCAACGGAGTAGCGGCCAGCCTGGTGTTTACCTGGCGTCGACAAGCACGGACATCGGAACAAGTTGCACCATCTTTTACGCCGGTGCAGATCGCCGCCGTAGCGGCCTCGGCTGAAGAAACTGCGAAGCTTTTGCCTACGGTTGATGGCCGAGTTCGCTCGGCGGCAGCCGCACGTACTGGATTGATAGAGATCGATCTCGGCAACCGACGGTGCATCCGGGTGGATGCGCACGTCGATCCGGAGGCGCTGGCGCGGGTCCTCGATGTGCTTGGACGCCGATGATTGCTGTACCAGGGAATGTGCGAGTGTGGCTGGCGACAGGCTACACGGATATGCGCAGAGGCTTCCTGTCGCTGGCCCTCCAAGTTCAGGAGGTGCTGCGCAAAGAACCGCTCAGCGGTCATTTGTTCGTCTTCCGCGGTCGCCGCAGCGATCTTGTGAAGGTGATCTGGCACGGTGTGCTGCAGAGCATGAAGGAGGTGAATAACCGAATTTGATGCGTACAGCTTTATGAGAGATGGAGGACGGCCCTCCTGCATCGGCGTTCCAGGCGCAGGTGCAAAACCACGACACTGTGGCTTCGTTTAAAAGGCGCGGTCATCAGCAAGTGTTGCAAAAGTCCCGGGTTTACGGGGCAGGTAAGTATCCAGAAGGCGAGCGAAAGCAAATCTTCCGATGACGCGTCGAAAATTACTAAGGCGTCGCCAAAATCAGGGGCGCGTGCCATCCCTGAGATCAATCCGTGAGACGCCTGGATTACTGCGCGGATGGCGACCGGCGTTTAGGGGACGCGATCTGGATACAGGCTCTTGTAGAGAACTGCAGGAACCAGTCGTTGTGATGCCAAGGGAGAAGTTCAAGCGGCACACACCGCGAGACGAGAGTACCGAAGCACAACACTGGGGCGGATCGGCTCGTAGTAGTGATGAAGGTGCTGTAATGGAACTGGAGCGAAGGGGCCGAAACAAGTGGGTTGCGCCCATATGCAACTGTGATGAGCAGGAGGACATGTGAGTGTAACCGGACGTAAGCAGTACGATATCGACAAGCAGACAGTGATGAAGGCCTACAAACTGGTCAAAGCCAATGCGGGCGCGGCCGGCGTGGATAAGGTATCGCTCGAAGCTTTTGAGAAGGACTTCAAGGGCAACCTTTACAAGGTCTGGAATCGAATGTCTTCTGGCAGCTACTTTCCACCTGCCGTTCGGGCTGTCCCCATTCCCAAGAAGAACGGCGGACAACGCATTCTAGGCGTGCCGACAGTAGCAGATCGCGTGGCGCAGACGGTCGTCAAGCTTCAGATTGAACAAGTACTCGAGAAAATCTTCCTTCCCGATTCCTACGGCTACCGGCCCGGAAAAGCCGCGCTGGACGCCGTCGGCATCACCCGGCAACGGTGCTGGAAGATGGACTGGGTGCTGGAGTTCGACATCAAAGGCCTGTTCGACAATATCAGCCACCAGTTGCTTATGAAAGCCGTCAGGAAGCATGTGCAAGACGAATGGGCTCTGCTCTACATCGAACGCTGGCTAACAGCGCCGATGCAAGGCAAAGACGGAGCGATCACCGCTCGCGACCGGGGTACACCCCAAGGCGGCGTGATCAGTCCCGTCCTTGCCAATTTGTTCTTGCATTATGCGTTCGATATATGGATGGCGCGAAACTTCCCGCAGTCACCGTGGTGTCGATACGCGGACGACGGGCTCGTACATTGCCGAACCAAGGCTGAAGCGGAAGCCATCAAGGCGGCGCTGCAGGCGAGGTTCAGGGAATGCGAACTCGAAATGCATCCCGACAAGACCAAGATCGTCTACTGCAAAGATAGCAATCGCCCGGGTAGCCATGCCAGTCAGTCATTTGACTTTCTGGGATTTACCTTTCGACCGCGCAGGGCAAGAAACCATCAGAAGAAAGAAAACTTCTGTACGTTCTCGCCAGCGGTCAGCAGGGCGGCAATGAAGTCTATGCGGATGACGATCCGGCAGCTCCGGCTCAGGCTTCGCTCGCAGACGGAAATCGACGCAATCGCCTTGGAACTGAACCCCGTCCTTCGTGGATGGATGCAGTACTACGGCAGATATGGGCGGTCAGAAATGCATAACCTGTATCGATACGTCGACGAATCTCTAAACCGCTGGGCGCGACGCAAATACAAAGGGCTGAAGAATGGAAAAGTCAGGGCCTCCACCAGGCTCAGGCTGATCCGCTGCCGTAGGCCGAAGCTGTTCGCTCATTGGACGATGTTAGGTTCTGCTTCGTTACTTGTTGAGAGCCGTATGACGTGAGAGCGTCACGTACGGTTCGGAGAGCGGCTCCGGGTGCAACTCCCGGGGCCGACTCACCATGGCCAGGGAGCATGCCTGTTCACTAAGAGACTTGAGAGAGGAAGGTTCGTCTGGCCATCGGTTGCGGGCGAAGCGGTGACGATCTCATCGGCTCAGATGAGCTACCTGTTGTCCGGAATCGATTGGCGCAACCCTCAAGAAACTCATCGTCCGACGCGTGTCGGATAGCCGTTTTTGGTTTGAATCTGCGGCTTGATCTGATTCAATGGCTTCATGACATCGAAGCCGGACGATCTTCCGTCGGATCTCGCGAGCGCCTACCTTGCGCTGCTGGCCGAGCGCGAGGCGTTGCAGGCTGAACGCGATGTGGCAGTCGCGGATGCCGCCAACGCGCGGGCGGAGCTGTCGGACAGCGAGGTGCTGATCGCTCATCTTGAGCTACGGATCGAGAAGCTCAAACGCGAACTGCACGGGCTGCGCTCCGAGCGCACGGCGCGGCTACTCGAGCAGTTGGAATTGGAGCTCGAAGAACTCGCCACCACGGCGACCGAGAATGAGCTGGCTGCGCAGGCTGCCGCCGCAAAAACCCAGAGCGTAAGCGCCTTCACGCGTAAGCGGCCGGTGCGCAAGCCGTGGCCGGACGACATCGAACGTGAGCGCGTCGTTATCGAGGCTCCAACGACCTGCGCCTGCTGCGGTGGATCGCGCCTTGCGAAGCTAGGCGAGGATGTGACCAAGACGCTGGAGGAGATTCCGCGTCGCTTTAAGGTCATCGAGACGGTACGCGAGAAGTTCACCTGCCGTGATTGCGAGAAGATAAGCCAGCCGCCGGCACCGTTCCATGCCACGCCGCGCGGCTTCATCGGTCCGCAATTGCTGGCGACAATGCTGTTCGACAAGTTCGGCATGCATATCCCGCTCAATCGCCAGAGCGTGCGCTTCAAGGCTGAGCGGATCGACCTGCCGCTGTCGACGCTGGCCGACCAGGTCGGCCACGGAACCTTCGCCGTCATGCCGTTGTTCCAGCTGATTGAGCGCCATGTCCTCGCCGCCGAGCGGCTGCACGGCGATGACAGTGTTCTGCAGAAGCACACAGAAAGGATGATCAAAATGATCTGAAAATCTGTGCGCGCAAGCTGTGGCAGCGATGAGGGTAGGCCCCTCGGGATCGACTTTCAGGAGTAGGTCTCAAATCACTTCAAGCGGCTTCGCTTAAGAGGCGCGGTCGTGAGCGTTGAAGCTAACGGTCGGGGGAGACCCGAACGGATACGCGTCCGAGAGACGAATGAAAATGAACCCGCCGATGAACCGTCGTAACGTGGAAATCGTCGTCAAAACCAGAGGTGTGTCGTCCCTCTGGGATGAGCCCGCCGGGAGCCTGATGACCGGGCGGGCGGCGACCGGCGTTGAGGGGGCGTGAATCGGATGCAGGCGCTGCCGCGGAACTGCAGGAACCAGTCGCTCCGATGGAAAGGGAGAAGCACAAGCGGAGAAGACCGCGAGGCGAGATTACCGACGCGGAGCACTGGGACGGACCGATCCGTATTAGCGACGAAGGCTCGTAATGGGGCCGGAGCGAAGGGATCGGATCAGGTGGGCTGGCCATCGTCGCAACTGGCAACAGGAGGACGTCGATGAACCAGCCGAGCAAGCCGTTCAACATCGACAAGAGAGAGGTGTACGAAGCATATCTGCAGGTGCGATCCAATGGTGGCGCAGCCGGTGTCGACGGAGTGACGATTGAGCAGTTCGAGTCCGACTTGAAGGGAAATCTCTACAAGATTTGGAATCGAATGAGTTCAGGCGCTTACTTCCCGCCGCCTGTTCGGGCTGTCTCCATTCCAAAGAAGAGTGGAGGCCAGAGGATCCTCGGGGTGCCCACCGTGGCGGACCGCGTGGCACAGACAGTTGTTAAACAACTGATTGAGCCGGCTCTTGACGCAATCTTTCTGGCGGATTCCTATGGCTACAGACCCGGAAAATCGGCTCTCGATGCCGTAGGCGTCACGCGACAGCGGTGCTGGAAGTATGATTGGTTTCTAGAGTTCGACATCAAAGGATTGTTCGACAATATCGACCACGAGTTGTTGCTACGGGCCGTCCGGAAACATGTGACGTGCGCATGGGCGCTGCTCTACATCGAACGATGGCTGACAGCGCCGATGGTGCAAGAGGATGGAACGATAATCGAGCGAAGCCGCGGCACCCCACAAGGGGGCGTGGTGAGCCCGATCCTCGCCAACCTCTTCATGCACTATGCATTTGATCTCTGGATGGCGCGGACGTTCCCCGATCTCAGGTGGTGTCGGTATGCGGATGACGGGTTGGTACATTATCGGAATGAGATGGAGGCGCAAAGCGTTCGCGAAGCGCTCCAGGCTCGGCTGGCGGAGTGCCATCTGGAATTGCATCCTACGAAGACGAGGATCGTCTACTGCAAGGATGATCGACGCCGAGGTAAAAGCGAGACGGTCATGTTTGACTTTCTCGGTTATTGCTTCCGGCCACGATCGGTCCTGGGGCCGCATTCGCAGAAGATGTTCTGTGGGTTCACCCCGGCGGTCAGCAAACCAGCGCTGAACGCCATGCGGGCGAAGGTCCGAGGCTTGAAACTTCGCAGGCGAGCCGAGGTGACGCTGGACGATATTGCTCGCGAGCTAAACCCGATGGTTAGGGGGTGGATCGCTTATTATGGGCAATACACCCGCTCAGCGCTTTATCCGCTGGCGCGCTACATCAACCAGACGTTAGGTATTTGGTTGAAGCGAAAGTACAAGCGCTTCCATCACCGTTTAGGACGCGCGCGTCTCTTCCTGGAGAAGATCGCGCGTGAGAACCGCAGGCTCTTTGTGCATTGGCAACTCGGCGATGGCGGCAAGATTGCCTGATGGGAGCCGGGTGAGGCGAGAGTCTCACGCCCGGTTCTGCGAGAGGCTGGAGGTGAAATCCCTCCGGCCTACTCACCCCACCATCCGGATCCTGGCGAAGGGCAAATGCACGACCGGCCGGATCTGGACGTATGTGCGGGATGACCGGCCGTTCGCCGGGCCTGCGCCGCCGGCGGCGGTCTATTATGCCTCGGGCAACCGACGGGGCGAACATCCTCAGAGGCATCTGGCCGCCTTCGCCGGCATTCTGCAGGCGGATTGCTATGGCGGCTTCGAGCCGTTGTTCGATCCAAAAAGGAAAGCAATGCCGATCACGCCGGCATTTTGCCTGGCCCATGCGCGGCGGGGATTCTTCGAGCTGGCTGACATCGAGAAAGCCGCCCGGGAAGGCAAGGGCAAACCGGTCTCCCCGATCGCGCTGGAGGCGGTCAGGCGTCTTGACGCCCTGTTCGAGATCGAGCGCGCCATCAACGGCCGTGGTGCCGACGAGCGGCGTGCTGTGCGCCAGGAGCGGAGCAAGCCGCTGCTCGACGACATGCACGCCTGGCTGCTCCGCGAGCGAGAAAGCCTCTCCCGCTCCGCCGAGGTCCTGAAGCCCATGAACTACATGCTCAAGCGCTGGGACGACTTCGTCCGCTTCCTCGACGATGGCAGGATCTGCTTGACCAACAATTGCGCTGAGCGTGCATTGAGAGGCATTGCCTTGGGAAGGCGCAACTGGACCTTCGCTGGCAGCCAACGTGGCGCCGACCGTGCCGCTATCATGCTGACGATGATCACGACCTGTCGCCTCAACGACGTCGATCCCAAGGCTTGGCTCGCCGACGTCCTCGCCCGGATCGCCGATCTTCCCACCTCGCGTCTGCGCGAACTGCTGCCCTGGGAATGGAAGCTCCTGCACCAAGCCGGCAAGTCCGCCGATCAGCAAGCCGCCTGACCTTCACGCAACGCCATCGTAGAACTCGCCGTGCTCGCGCGCATGCGTCAATCAGGCGGCCTTCGTCGTATGCGTACACTTGAAAAGCCCGCGCGCACGTAGCTCGAACTTCGGGAGGAGGCTACCCAATCTTACCCACTTAGACGCTTTGCGGTCTTATACGCCGATCCCGCTCGGTCTAGACCTCGCGTTGGTCAGAATGATCTAGGAGAAAAATCGTGTCTCACCATTGCACGGACGGCCAGGGGGCGGTCCGGGATGGTAGCCTGTCCGAGCTTTCGAACGCAGTCGCGATTGTGGCTACGCTCGATACCAAGGGCCGCGAAGTCTCCTACTTGGCCGATATCATCTGTAAGTGTGGCCGCAAGACCGTCCTGATTGACGTCGGCACCTCGAAGATTGCGCCCCGGACGAATCAAGCAGGCGGTCATAGCGTTCGCGTCGCCTCGCCCGCCGAGCTCTTGAAAGAAATCGCCGCAACAACACGCGGGAAAGTTCGCGATCTGCTGGCATCAGGGGCCATCGGCGCGATCGTCGGGGTCGCCGGTGGGAAGGGGAGTGCGGTGTTCGGCGAAGTCGTATCTGATTTGCCTTATGGCTTTCCCAAGCTGCTCGTGAGCAGCGCAAGGCCAGCACTTCTCGCCGAATTGGCGGTCCACAACGACATCATGCTCTATCCGACATTGGTCGATCTCTTCGGGATCAATGCGTTTACCGAGCGGGTCTTGCAGAATGCAGGACAGGCCATCGCCGCCATGCGCTATGCGCCCGCCAAAGCTGCGCGAAAGACGAAGATCGTTGCGATCACGGCCTTCGGAGTGACGACGCCGGCGGCAACTCAGTGCGTTGGGCGCCTCGGCAAGGCCGGGGTCGACGCGATCGTCTTTCCTGCAAACGGGGCGGGCGGCCGCAAGATGGAGCAGCTGATCGCGGCCGGCGAATTCGATGCTGTGATTGATCTGACCACAACCGAACTCGCCGACGAAATCGTGGGTGGCACCGCGAGCGCCGGGCCGGATCGGCTCAAGGGAGCGGCAGAGCAATCAATACCGCATGTTATCGCGCCTGGCGCGGTGGACATGGTCAATTTTGGTGCGCCATCCAGCGTTCCTGATCAATTTCGCGGCCGGCTATTCTACTCCCATACACCGTACACGACGCTGATGCGCACAACCCTCGCCGAGAATACGAGCATCGGCCGGCTTACGGCCCAGCGGCTGTCGTTGGCAGAAGGGCCTGTCATGGTCCTTTGGCCGGCAAAAGGCGTCTCCGACTATGACCGCGACGGCGGCATCTTTCGAGATCCTGATGCGGACCGCGCGTGGCTCGATGCGCTTAAGGACAATCTGCCGCCCAAGGTTACGGTCCGCGAATTGAACTGTCACATCAACGATCCCGAATTTGCGGAGGCGGCTGCGAGATGGATCCTCAAGCAATTGGGCAAGAAGGCTGATGGCGATGCGAATGTTTGAGCGAACCGAAATCCTGGCCAAGATCGCAAACCAGGTGGCGGAGCGAAAAGCCATTCTTGCCGCGGGCAGCAGCTGTGGTCTGGTTGCGAAATGTGCAGTGCTCGGGGGCGCGGACATGCTGGTCGTCTACAGCACCGGGCTGTCGCGCCTAATGGGACTTCCGACCAGCCGGATCGGCGATTCCAATGCGCGCACGCTCGAACTTGCCTCGGAAGTCCGCAACGTCGTTTCTTCGGTGCCCGTGATCGGCGGCATTGAGGCATGGGATCCCCTCCGGCTCGATCTTGATGCCCTGCTCGACAAATTCTGGTCGGCCGGTTTCTCCGGCGTAATCAACTATCCGACCATCTCCACGATGGGCGACAAATGGCGCTATCGCCGCGGGCGCGTCGGACTAGGCTTCGAACGCGAAGTCGAGATGATCGCGGCTGCGCGCAAGAAGGACATCTTCTCGCTTGCCTATGTCGCGAGCCCTGACGACGCCAAAGCGATGGCGGGCGCAGGTGCGGACTGCATCGTCCCTCACGTAGGAGCCACCCGAGGCGGGCTCGTCGGCCATGAGGAAGGACAGCCCATCCAAGAGGCGATCAGGCGCATCAACGACATCAGCGACGCCGCAAGGAGCGTGCGCTCCGATGTGATCCTGCTTTGCCATGGCGGTGCAATCGCGGAGCCGGAGGATACGATCGTGGTGTACCGATCAACGCAATGCGTGGGTTTCGTTGGCGCCTCGTCCATCGAAAGAATCCCGATCGAACGGGCAGTGAAGGCGGCGGCTGAGGAGTTCAAAGCCGTCCCGCTTCCGCGGCATCACTGACGTCAGCTCCAAGAGAACACTCGCAGCGAGGCTCGAATGAATAACCCGATGGGCCAATCAGGCAAGGGAAAGACCGTCGCACTCGCCCGAGAGGGGAGGCCGGAGCACAATTGGGCAACCGACGTTCTCGTGGTCGGTAGTGGTGCGGCCGGGCTTTCGGCTGCGCTCTATGCAGCAAAGGCAGGACTGCGCGTCACTGTCTGCGAAAAGTCGGCGCGGCTTGGCGGCACGACAGCTCTCTCCAATGGAATGATCTGGGTTCCTTGCTCGAACCAAGCGCGCTCGGCGAAGATCGACGACTCGCTTGCGAAGTCGAAGACCTACCTGCAACATGAACTTGGCACATATTACCGGTCAGGCTTTGTTGATGCCTATCTCGAGGACGGCCCGGCTGCGCTCGCCGCCCTTGAGAACGGGACTGAAGTCAAGTTCACGCTGGCCTCGGCCCCCGACTACCATTCAAGCCAGGTCGGCGGAGTCGATAAGGGCCGGGCACTGAGCCCCGCGCCTTATGACGGACGGCTTCTTGGCAGCGACTTCGATCTGATAGGCAATCCCATCCGCGTTGTGCTCGGCGGAATGATGATCTCATCGAGCGAGGTGAGAAGCTTCCTCAATCCGTTTCAATCCTTTGCCTCGCTCAGGCACGTCTTGCGCCGCGTCAGCCGCTACGCGCGTGACCGGCTTGGCCACAGGCGCGGCACCGAGCTCAGCGGAGGCAACGCCCTGATCGCGCGCTTGCTTGTGAGCCTGCGCAAGTACGGCGTCGAGATATGGCCGGAATCCCCGCTCGTAGAGTTGATCAAGGAAGAAGGCCGCGTCACCGGCGCGGTCGTTAAGTCGGCCGATTCCGAGATTCGCGTGCGCGCTTCCCATGGGGTGATCCTCGCAACGGGCGGGTTTGCGCGTAACGCGCAATTGAGAGCCGAGCTCAGTGGCCCCCACCAGCACGACGACACGCTCGCCCATCCCGATGCGACAGGCGACGGCATCTCTCTTGCGACAAGGCTCGGAGCGGCAATCGACAACAATGTTGCCTCTGCCGGCTTCTGGACGCCCGTATCGATTCTGAAGAGCGGCAGTTCCTCGCAAGTCGTTCCCTACGGCTGGCTCGACCGCGGCCGTCCCGGCGTCATTGCCGTGGGGCCAGATGGAAAGCGTTTTGTCAACGAATCCAATTCCTATCACGACATCTGCTTGGCGATGTTCAACGGTGGGTATCCGGCAGACAAGCGGTTCTATTTCATCTGCGACCACGACTTCGTACGGCTGAGAGGGATGGGGCATTTGCTGCCATGGCCATGGACCTTGAGCATCGGGAAATATGCGCGCCTTGGCTACATCAAGGTCGCCCGGACGATTCCAGAGCTTGCGAAGCAGCTGGGATTGGAGTCCGCCGCGCTTCAAAAGACTGTCGAAGAACACAACGCGCATGCGTCTGAGGGGCGCGATCCGCTGTTCAATCGCGGTGAATCGGCTTTCAATCGCACGCTCGGCGATTCGGCCGTGGGCAAGAAGAACCCAAACCTTGGGCCAATCAAAACCGGCCCGTTCGTCGCACTCCCAATCGTTCCGGCAACGCTCGGCACTGCAACCGGATTGGCAACCGACACTTGCGGGCAGGTATTGGACGGTCAGGAAAGGCCAATTCCAGGACTCTATGCTTGCGGCAATGACATGACCTCCCCGATGCGTGGGATCTATCCCGGAGCAGGCATCACCATTGGGCCAGCCATTGTGTTCGCGTACCGGGCCGTCAACAGTATCGTTTCCTCGACGCAGCAAGAGAAAGCTGCTGCCGCTTCGGGAGCGTGATGTCGACTTGGGAATGGCGCGGGCGAGGCGCGTGATAAACCCGGTATTGGCAACAGCTATGAGCGCCGATCCCTAACGTAGCCCATTGCACAGGATTCAATTTTGATGCGTCGTTCGCGCCACGCCAAGATCGTCGCAACCCTCGGTCCGGCCACAACCGAGGCTAACAAAATCCGTGATCTCTATCTTGCAGGCACAGATACCTTTCGCCTGAACTTCAGCCATGGCAGCCAAGACGACCACGCGCGCGCGTTTTCGGCGATCCGCGCGCTCGAGCAAGAGTTCGGCCGTCCCATCGGAGTGCTACAGGATCTGCAAGGCCCGAAAATCCGGATCGGCTTGCTTGAAGAGGGCAAGCTATGCCTGCATGCTGGAGAGAGCGTCCGCTTTGTCCTCGACGGAGCAAGAGGTGGAAAGCAGGCAATCCCTCTGCCGCATCCGGAAATATTTGCAGCTGCGCATCCAGGCCAAAAGCTGCTCATCGACGACGGCCGTGTGCGCCTGAGCGTCGAAAGACCGGGCGATCGCGAAATGGTCGCGCGCGTCATTGTCGGCGGCCCGATCCGCGATCATAAGGGCGTAAACCTGCCGGGGGCGTCGCTCGATATCTCGCCCCTCACCAAGAAAGATCGCGCCGATCTCGCCTTCGGCCTGGAGCTCGGTGTCGACTGGGTTGCGCTGTCATTTGTTCAGAAGCCTTCAGACCTGATCGAGGCGCGGGCCCTCATTGGTGAAGCAGCGGGCCTCGTCGCCAAAATCGAGACGCCCATGGCGCTTGATCGCATCGACGATATCATTCAGTTGTCAGACGCTCTCATGGTCGGGCGCGGTGATCTCGGGGTCGAAATCCCCCCAGAAGACGTGCCTGGCCGGCAAAAAGAACTCGTCCGCGCCTGCCGGCTGGCCGCAAAGCCCGTGATCGTCGCAACCCAAATGCTCGACTCTATGGTGGCGGCGCCGACGCCAACGCGCGCGGAAGCCTCAGATGTTGCGACCGCCATCTATGATGGCGCCGATGCCGTGATGCTGTCAGCCGAATCGGCAAGCGGCGCCTATCCCATCGAGGCCGTCGCCATGATGGATCGCATCATCAGGAGTACAGAGCAGCATCGTCTCTACCGGTCCCTGATTGAGGCCTCACGAGTTGACGAGGAGAATACGCCTCCGCATGCGGTCGCTGCCGCGGGTGCAGATCTTGCAGCCACCATCGAGGCCAAAGCCATCGTCGGCTTCACAGCCAGCGGGACGACCGCGGCCCGCATCTCGCGCAAGCGGCCGCCGGTTCCGATCCTTGCTCTGACGCAGGATGAAAACGTGGCGCGGCGCATGTGCCTGTTGTGGGGCGTACACAGTGTGGTGGCCAGCGATCCCTCTGGCTATGAGGAAATAACCCAGATCGCCGCCGTGGCGGCCCAGCGGGAAGGTTATGCGCGGTCGGGCGACCTGGCGGTGGTGGTTTTTGGCCTGCCATTCGGACATAGAGGCGCGACAAACAATCTCCGCGTGGCTGCCTGCTAAGAAGGACAAGGTCATTTGCCGTGAACCGTCGGGCGAGGCGTCTTGGTTGCGGTCGGGAGGAGGGCGAGGCGTCAAAGATGATCGCGCGCGAGATGCACCGAACTCGGCCCCAGGTCCGGCCAGGAGCTCACATTGCCTGACTTCGAGAGCGGCCTCAGCCTTGCAAATGTCCTTCCATTCTTGGAAGAGAAGCTCTCTGTCGGACTGTGGCGCAGCGACGGCAACGGCCAGATGCAATGGTCCCGTGGCCTTTATGAGCTATTTGGGCTGGATCCGCGTCGAACTACGCCAGCATACGCGGAAATCGAGAAAAGGATTCATCCCGATGACCGCAGCAGCATGCGCTGTTTCGGCGCACGGGAGCTCAATCGATCGTTGCTCGAGGGTGAATTTCGTGTCATCCGTCCGAACGGAACTTTGCGCTGGATCCACGGCCGGGCCGAACCGCTGCTCGATGAGGCCGGCAAACCAGAGTGCATTCTTGGGCTCGCGCGCGATATCACTGAACAGCGCAATCTCTTGGACGCGCTCAAAGTAGAAGCGGAGCGCTACAGGGCATTGGCTGAGATCTGTCGGGGTTTCCCATGGACAAGCAGTAGCGATGGTCGCCTCACTGCAGTTTCCAATGCGCTAGAGACTGCCGAAGATCATGGATCACGTTTCAAGGACTGGATCGGTCTCATCCATGAGGATGACCGCGAGGCAGCTCTAAGAGAGTGGGCGGTCTCGGTCGAGACAGCGCAGCCTTATAACGTCGAATGTCGCTTGCGCCGGCCGGACGGCATCTATCGCTGGCACCAGGGCGCGGCGGTGCCCCTCAAGAACAGCGAGGGTGGCGTTCGAGAATGGCTCGGCACGTGGAGCGACGCACACCATGATATACTCGCGCGGGAGCGAAGAGGGGCCTCAAAGGTCACGGGGAGGCAACTGCGTGCAGCGCGTGGAATGTTAAACTGGTCGGTAAAGGAGCTAGCGGAGCGAGCGGGCGTGTCTTCCGCGGTCATTCGGCGGCTGGAGGAGTACAATGACACTCCCCAGATGTCTGATGAGCTGATGGAAACGTTGCGGAAGACGTTTTCTGAAGCGGGAATCGAATTTACGTTCCCTGTGGTTGGCAAGCCCGGTGTCCGGCCGCGATAGCCGGTGCAGACCCAACGGCCTCTGATGACTACTCCCCAGCTCTCTTTCTCGTCTAGCTACCCCGAAACTTCGGCGAACGCTTCTCAGAGAACGCGTTCATTCCTTCCTGGTGGTCGCAGCCATGGTGAAGGCATAGCGGATTGCCTGCTGCTCGAATTCAATGCCCTATCAAGAAAGGTCTGAAATGTGGCGAGAAGGGCCGACTTGGCGAACTACGATAGAAGCTTGGCGCATCAAGGTCGGAAATGTGTTCGAGAAGGATACGCGAATGGGGGACAACTCGCCAATTCGCGGCTGGCCGATGCGATGGAGAGCTTCGTTGCCGGCGCTGTCAGTCCAGCGCGGCGCATTCTTGCAGACCGATGGCAAGCGCATTGGCAACGAAGGGTTCTTCGTCGAGTCAACGGTCCTGACGGGGACCTCGCCCGAGGCGTGTATCATGAATGAAGAGTCGTTTGGCCGCTCGCGCCAGATCATTGCATTCAAGAGCTACGACGAGGTCGCCGAGGAGGCCAATCGACGGCTTGTGCCTTCGGGGCCGACCGCTTGAAAGCGGTATGGTGTCCATCAAATACCTAGCTTGGCGCTTTCAGAAGTCCCGTTCGGAAACATCAGGGATTCCAGCTACGGTTCGTAAGGCGGGGTGGAAGCAATCGAGGGATATCTCAGTACTAAGTTCGTGATCCGGGCGAGCACCTGATGTGGTCAGAAGCCGTCTCGGACTTGAGCAAATCGAAGAAGGGGCGGTCGGTTCTCGACCACGCGGCCATGGACAATTTTTCGGTAGCTCCTCCTGATATGAATGTGCCGCTCAGGGTGTTTCATGCTTGCAAGTCTCAGTCTTATCTTGCTCTGCCAACTCGCCGGCGAAGTCATCACCCGGGGCCTCGGCCTACCGCTGCCAGGTCCCGTGCTCGGGCTCCTGCTCTTGCTGATTCTGCTGCTTGCCCGTGACAGATTTTCAAGCATCGCTCGAGGCCCACTACGAAATAGCGGCGTGGAAACAGCAAGCAAGGGGCTGCTCAAGCATCTGTCGCTCCTGTTCGTCCCAGCCGGCATTGGCGTCGTGGAAAAGCTCGATCTCCTCGCGACGCACGGGCTCGCTATAATATTGATCCTTGCTGTCTCGGTCATGGTGACTTTGCTTGCGACGGTTCTGACGTTCCGCCTTATCAGTCGGCTGTTCAGCGAGGCACCGTGAAGGACAATCCGTTCTCCCTCTGGGTCTATCTCTCGCAATCCCCGTTGCTTTGGTTGACGGTCACCTTGCTGGTCTATGCAATCGCGGATGCCGTGTCGCTTGCGCTTCGCCGTCATGCCCTTGCCAATCCCGTGCTGCACGCGGTCTGGATCATCGGCGCGTTTCTATTCGCAACTGGCACGCCGTATGCGATCTATTTCGGCGGAGCGCAGTTCGTGCATTTCCTGCTCGGCCCGGCAACCGTCGCGCTCGCGGTCCCGCTATACGAAAATCGCAAGATTGTCCTTGCCTCGATCGTGCCGATGCTGGCAGCGCTCGTTGCGGGCTCGGTCACGGCCGTCTTCTCGATTGTGCTGCTTGCGGAGGCTGCCGGCCTGCCTCGCGAGGTGATCCTGTCCCTTGCCCCGAAGTCGGTAACGGCCGCGGTCGCAATGGGCATCAGCGAAACGCTGCAGGCGGATCCGTCTCTGACGGCAGTCGCGGTCATCCTCACCGGGATCATGGGAGCGACCGTTGTCACGCGATTGATGAACCGTACCGGCATCACCGATTTTCGGGCTCGTGGCTTTGCGGCAGGAATCGCCGCGCACGGGATCGGCACCGCGCGAGCATTTCAGGTGGACGAGGTGGCTGGCGTGTTTTCTGGAATTGCTATGAGCCTAAACGCACTAATCACATCTTTCCTCGTACCGCTAGCGCTCACAGTGCTAATGAGATGAGCGTCGGGTTTTTGTATCGGCTCCGCACTAGCTCGCTATCGATCTTGATGGTTGATAGCGTCACTGGCCCGATCTTCACTGGGCCGGGGCAGTCCACCCTACGCACTCACAGAATAGGTTCCTTGAACCCAATCGCGTAGGAATGGACGCCCCGGCGCTGTGAGCGCAAGTGCGGCTGCCTCCTGAACCGGATATTTGCCACACAAGCCTGCAATTTGAATTTACTACTCGTGGGCAACGATTGGTACCATGCAGCGCCCGACGCCACGGAAGCTGTCGTTGGCTATCGCCCCCGCCCATACGGCCATAGTGCTGGACGCATTTACTCGCCGTCAGGGACGGTTTGCAGGGATTCCGACGGCGACAGTTCCAACTGAAGCTGTCCGATCTTGTCGACAAGTCCTCACGAGATGGCTGAAGGCCTGGAGGTGTCGCGCCATTGCCCGTTTGCCGCCCGGAGTGCACGCACTTCATCGGACTCGCACGAGCCGGAGAGTGACAACTACATCGTCCTCAACAAGGGATTTGATCTTCCATGGCAGAATTGGAAAGTATAAGACCGGCGGGGATATCGCAGGTATGCAGGTATGGCGCGACAATCAGGATGAGAGCGGCGCGTCAATCAAGATGAGACGAGGCGGCCGAGTCAGAAGATAATTGACGCTGGCTGCGGGCTTGGCAAGGCTTGATTGACGCTGCGCGACAATCAAGCGGCATTGCCAGCGTCAGTCACCGCCTTCTCGAGTTCATTTGGAGTGGCGTGAACCGGCGGCCGGCCTGGACCGCGCCTGCGATCGAGAGCAACTTTTCGACGGTAGCTCTCGACGTTCATCTCGAGGATCGTGGCGTGGTGCACCAGGCGATCGATCGCCGCCAGTGTCATCGCCTGATCGGGGAAGATACGCCCCCATTCGCCAAATGGCTGATTGGCCGTGATCAGCAGCGAGCGTCGCTCGTAGCGGGAGGCGATCAGCTCGAACAATACGCTGGTTTCCGCCTGGTCCTTGCTCACATATGTGATGTCGTCGAGGATCAGGAGGTCGTAGCGGTCAAGCTTGGCGATTGCGGACTCCAGCGCCAGCTCGCGCCGGGCCACCTGCAGCCGCTGCACCAGATCAGTGGTACGTGCAAAGAGAACGCGCCAACCGTCCTCGACGAGAGCCAGGCCGATCGCTGCGCCGAGATGGGTCTTGCCGCCGCCGGGTGGACCGAACAGCAGCAGATTGGCGCCGGTCTTCAACCAGACGTCACCGGCGGCGAGCGCCATCGCCTGTGCCTTTGACAGCATAGGCACGCTCTCGAACTCGAACGTGGCGAGCGTCTTGCCGGCGGGCAAACGCGCTTCCACCATGTGTCGTTCGATGCGGCGGCGGGTGCGATCGGCTGCCTCGTGCTCGGCAAGGGCCGCAAGGAAGCGGGCGGCGGGCCAGCCTTCCTTGTCCGACTGCGCGGCGAGCTTCGGCCAGATCGCCTTGACGCCGGGCAGGCGCAACTCATTGAGCAGCAGCTCGACGCGGGCGGCATCGATGGAGGTAGCTCCGCTGGTCATGCTGCTCCTCCCAGGTTCGAGTGGGCCGACACGACGCTGACGGAGGCCAGCTCATCGTAGACGTCGAGCGACGCCAGCTTGACGGCGACACTCGGGATCGAGGCCGCCTCGGGTCGGAAGCGATCGCGCAATGCCGCAAGATCGGGTAACCGTCCGGCATCGAGAGCGGTCGCGATCGCCTCGGCGAGCTCGGCTTCGCAGGCTCGCTCATGGGCCAGAGCCAGAAGCTCGACCGTCACCTTGCAGGCGCGCCGGTCGTCGCCATGCTCCCGCAAGGTCTCGAAGAGGCGCTTGTAAGCCGCGCGCGGGAAGAGCTGATCGCGATAGACGAGATTGACGAGCGCCATCGGCTTGCGCCGCAGGGCATGGATGACGTGCCGATAATCAACGACATGCCCGCCGTGGTTCTCCGACACAGGCCGCCCGCGCCGCAGCGTCCCGACCGGCGTGACGCCGAGGAAGCATTCGAGCCGGTCGTCGAAGATGCGCACACGCAGGCGATGGCCAATCAGTCTTGAAGGCACAGTGTAGAACACGCGCCGCAGGATGAAGCCGCCTGACGACGTCACCGGGATCACCTTCTCCTCGAAGTCGGTCGTGCGGCCTTTCGGCAGTGGCGCCAGTGCTTCCTTTTCGAGCGCGATCCGCTTAGCGAGGTTGGCGTTGCGCCGGCCGACAATCTCGTCGACAAAAGCCCGGTAGGCATCGAGACTGATGAAGTCGCGCGTGCCCCGCAGCAACAGCGCATCCTCCAGCGCTCGTTTGAGATGACCGTGCGCGCTCTCGATCGAGCCGTTCTCGTGTGCAATGCCCGCATTGTTGCGCGTTGGCGCCATGCCGTAGTGGCCCATCAGCGCGGCGTAGCGCTGTGTCAGATCCTCCCGCGCGTCGGCCGCCAGATTGCGGAATGCTGCCGACAGGCTGTCGCTGCGATGCTCCCGCGGAACGCCGCCGAGCGCCCACAGGGCGTTCTGCAAGCCCTCGGCCAGGGCGACGAAGCTTTCGCCGCCGAGCACGACATGGGCATGCTCAAAGCCGGAGAACGCCAGCCGGAAGTGGTAGAGCCGGTGATCGAGCGTCTCACCAGCAATGGCAATGCCGAGCGGGCTTGTATCGGTAAAGTCGGACAGACCCAGACGACCGGGCTCGTGCTCCTGGCGGAAGATCACGTCCTGTTCAGGGCCATTGAGCGCCCGCCAGGCATTGATGCGCCGCTCCAGCGTGCGTCGGATGTTGGGGTTGAGGTCGGGATGCCGACGGCGCAGCTCGTCCAGCACGCCGATCACGCGGATGCCGGGCGCAGCCTTCAGGATCGGAACGATCTCGGCGTCCCAATAGGGCACGAGCGGATCGGACCGTCGCCGGCCTCTCGGCACCTTCTTCTGCGATGGCAGGCGCAAATCGTCCTCGATCCGATACGCGCTCGCTTTCGAGAACCCCGCCTTGGCCGCCGCGGCCTCGGGAGACAATGTCAGTCGGTAGGTCATGTACAGCCTTCTGTGGTTGCCGCCCGCAATGCAAGAAGTTTCTGACCCTTTGGCGTGTGATCGAGTGCGGTC
>NZ_JAUIZJ010000011.1:0-26730 GCF_030435535.1 Bradyrhizobium sp. WYCCWR 13022 | reverse complement strand
GGCGAAATCGCTAGGCTTCGTGTTGCAGGCCATCCCGGGCGACGCCAATCCGGCTGTTTCTTAGGAAGTCGATCGCGATCTTCGTCGGAACCCGGACATGAGCTTCCGCTTCATCGAAGACCATCGCGAGACCTATCCGGTCCGCCTGATGTGCGCCGTGCTCGAGGTCTCGCCGGCCGGCTATTACGCCCGGCGCGAGCGCCCGGTGAGCGAGCGGGCAAAATCAAATGCCACGCTCCGGGCAGCGATCCGGCTGGTCCATCAAGACAGCAGCGGACGCTACGGCAGCCCCCGCGTCCATGCCGCCCTGCGGGCGCAGGGCCGTGGTCCCAGTCGCGGTCGAATTGAACGGATGATGCGTCGGTACGGTATTCGCGCCATCATGGCACCGCCGCGCCGTGTGCGCACCACCGACAGCCGCCACGGTCTGCCGATCGCACCGAACCTGATCGCGCGGGACTTCACCGCGGAAGACCCGAACCGGGTCTGGCTCGCCGATATCACCTATATTCCGACCGCTGAAGGTTGGCTGTATCTGGCGGCCGTCATGGACCTGTTCAGCCGAAAGATCGTCGGCTGGGCCATGCGGGATCATATGCAGGTCGAACTTGCATCTGCCGCCCTGACGATGGCGATCCAGCAGCAACTCGCGCTCAAGTCCAGAGCGATATCTTCGCCTTCATCGAGGGCTTCTACAACCGAACCAGGCTCCATTCCGCCATCGGATATATCCCCCCGATCGAAATGGAGCTAAAAGCCGCTTAACCCGTCCACTTTTTCGAGGGAAGATCAGGATCGCTTATTATGGGCAATACACCCGCTCAGCGCTTTATCCGTTGGCGCGCTACATCAACCAGACGTTAGGTATTTGGTTGAAGCGAAAGTACAAGCGCTTCCATCACCGTTTAGGACGCGCGCGTCTCTTCCTGGAGAAGATCGTGCGTGAGAACCGCAGGCTCTTTGTGCATTGGCAACTCGGCGGTGGCGGCAAGCTTGCCTGATGGGAGCCGGGTGAGGCGAGAGTCTCACGCCCGGTTCTGCGAGAGGCTGGAGGTGAAATCCCTCCGGCCTACTCACCCCACCATCCGGATCCTGGCGAAGGGCAAATGCACGACCGGCCGGATCTGGACGTATGTGCGGGATGACCGGCCGTTCGCCGGGCCTGCGCCGCCGGCGGCGGTCTATTATGCCTCGGGCAACCGACGGGGCGAACATCCTCAGATGCATCTGGCCGCCTTCGCCGGCATTCTGCAGGCGGATTGCTATGGCGGCTTCGAGCCGTTGTTCGATCCAAAAAGGAAAGCAATGCCGATCACTCCGGCATTTTGCCTGGCCCATGCGCGGCGGGGATTCTTCGAGCTGGCTGACATCGAGAAAGCCGCCCGGGAAGGCAAGGGCAAACCGGTCTCCCCGATCGCGCTGGAGGCGGTCAGGCGTCTTGACGCCCTGTTCGAGATCGAGCGCGCCATCAACGGCCGTGGTGCCGACGAGCGGCGTGCTGTGCGCCAGGAGCGGAGCAAGCCGCTGCTCGACGACATGCACGCCTGGCTGCTCCGCGAGCGAGAAAGCCTCTCCCGCTCCGCCGAGGTCCTGAAGCCCATGAACTACATGCTCAAGCGCTGGGACGGCTTCGTCCGCTTCCTCGACGATGGCAGGATCTGCTTGATCAACAATTGCGCTGAGCGTGCATTGAGAGGCATTGCCTTGGGAAGGCGCAACTGGACCTTCGCTGGCAGCCAACGTGGCGCCGACCGTGCCGCTATCATGCTGACGATGATCACGACCTGTCGCCTCAACGACGTCGATCCCAAGGCTTGGCTCGCCGACGTCCTCGCCCGGATCGCCGATCTTCCCACCTCGCGTCTGCGCGAACTGCTGCCCTGGGAATGGAAGCTCCTTCACCAAGCCGGCAAGTCCGCCGATCAGCAAGCCGCCTGACCTTCACGCAACGCCATCGTAGAACTCGCCGTGCTCGCGCGCATGCGTCAATCAGGCGGCCTTCGTCGTATGCGTACGCTCCTCAAGCGGTGGAATTGGTGAAAGCTCCTGTCGCGGCTTAGCCCCGGCGGATACCGACAGGCTTGGCACCACGATCGATGATTTCGGCGCGAAAGCCGTCGCCGTCGTACCCTTTGTCACCAATGAGGGCAGACATCGGTGGCGCGAGTTCCAAAAGGGCCGGCGCTGCGGCTATATCTGCATCCTGGCCTGGAGTGAGATGAAATGCGCAAGGTCTGCAGTCAGGGTCGCTCAGCGCATGGATTTTCGTGGTCCGCCCACCGCGCGAGTGGCCGATCGCTTGTTCATGCTCCCCCCCTTTTCCGCCGCTCGCCGAGCGATGCGCTTGATCGAGGTGGAGTCGATGGATAAAGTCACGCCGTCCTTGCCACAGCGGGCGAGCGCTTCAAAGATCGCCTGCCAATGTCCACGCTTGGCCGAGCGATTGAACCGATTGTAGATCGTTGTGTAAGGACCGTAGTCGGGCGGACAATCGCGCCAGCGTGCGCCGCACTGAAGCATGTGAATGATACCGCTGATGATGCGCCGATCGTCATCGCGCGCCGGGCCGGTCTGGTTCATCGGCAGATGCGGCTCTATCTGAGCCCACTGCTTGTCGTTAAGCCAAAACAGCCCTTTGCGCATCGAAGTCCCCCGTGCCGAATCAACTCGGTGCGAGGGAATCAGAACCGGCTAATTAGGTACAGACCCTAAATCCAAAGATCAAATCGCTCAAGCGGCGCGCTGCACGGGGGTCCGTCAGTGGCGAACAAAACACGCTTGCTTAGATCCATAATGATGGCGGAAAGGGTACTATTCGGATACTGCGTATCCTGGTTCGGGTGACAGCAAATGGATGCCGGGTAAGAGAAATGGTCTTTGAGGCCCAACAAAATATGATCCACATCCACCTGCCCGAGCCTTGAGCGCAGATGTCGACCAAAGCGACGGGACCGAAACGGACTGTCGGGCACAAAGCGCTCCCATTCTGAAGGTATTCGTGTTCCCGGCTCAAAATGATTTGCGTGTGAAATTACCCCATCCTCAGGATAAATGTACCGTTTGTCATTGGGGGAGCTCTCAATGTTGATAATCTCGCCATCAGCATGGCCAATCAGGTAGTTCATAGAGATGTTTCGATCAGCGCGGATAATCGCGCTTATCGCGCGGTCGAATGTCGGCGCCTGAAGGATGGACCGGCACCTCAGCTTAAACGGGGCGGTCATGAGTGCCGAGCCATCAATAGGCGAAACCAAGCTGTTGCAGACTAGCCCGATCCCAGCTTCATTCAGTCCCGCTATGGGGCCGGCGCAGCCTGCTTCGAAGATGCCCAGCCATTGCGGGTTAGCGGGCGTCACTACTTTGCCTACAAAAAGGGTGCCCCGAACTGCCGCTTGCCCATCGATCGTTTGCGCCAGCATTGTTGTATTTTGCGCGGTTACCTCGGGCATTAATCCGGCAGACGTGCAGCCATCCAAAATCCCATACGATAGATCGGCGGCTCGACGTGCCATCAGGCGTAGCCAAATCTCATGCCGGACGTTAAGCATCACAACCGTATAGAGGGGCATAAAGGCAGCGTCGGCAATTCCCCTCAGCTCTTCAACGTAGTCGGGTCGTAGATCTTCAAGGAAGCGCAACCAACCAGTTGCTTCAGCTTGAATTTGCGCAAGATTAGTTCCGTTAGCGCAAAAGCGTTTTAAATAAAAGTCAGCATTGGCCGCGATTTCCGATCGCATCAGCTCTCCTTGCTGCTGTCCCCTTTCGCGGGGTATCGCAGTAAAGACGGTAAGCTTAAGACTCATTGAAAGATCTCCTTGCATTGGTATGTCCGCTTCTACGCGGTGGGCGGAGCGACGCGATAACTCGGATCGAAGTCGTGAGCCTTGTACGGTGACCCGGATGGTGTATAGAGATCCGATGGAGAGGCTGCTGGTAGCTGAAGTGCTTGGCACGCTCATTAACTCACAAGCGTATGGCATCTAGTCTAGAGAGCGGCAATCGGTGGGGCGTTAGCTCAAGACCTTCGTCGCCGGTATTGTTCCGGCCCGCAGCCCGCAAATGCAACGACGTTAGACGATCAGTTCAGGTCCGGCGTTACGTCTAACAATTGCTTAAGTTCATAGCCTGTCATCCAGAACAGCCAATCGTTAGCGACGATATTCTCTTGCACCAGGTGAATGTCTGCTCCGCCTGGTTCATTGTGAACCGGATCATAGACGTTCTTATCCAACGACCACCGCCCAGCTAGGCCACAGAGAAAGTCGGGAGCCCACATCGCAAGACTGACGCCACGCATAGTCCCCGTCATGATCTTGAGCAGGCCCGAGCCCCTGAAGTCGGGGCGGATCCAGATATCCCCGTGGTACACCACTTTACCTGTAATGCTGCGCGCCATCTGAGCAGTACAAACGCAGCGATCTTCAGGATGTGCATCTATCGTCGGATTCGCATAGAAGAACTTCAGCGTTTCGAGGTGTGCTGCAAGGGTGGTTTGCGACAGGTCATAGAAGCGCGCGGCCTCGACGAGCGCCACTTTGTTTTCCTTATCAAAACCCACAAGCCAATACCCTTCGCCCGTTCGAATCGGTGAGCGGTCTGGCCGAAAGATGGGATAAGTATTGGGTTTGTCTGCTAGCGAGGCTGTGATCGCGATGTACTCGTTGAAATCACACCCAATGGAAAGCCTGATGCCCATTTTCGCGGCCGCGTCATCGTAAACCTGGAGAAAGCGCAGCAAGGGATTCAAGGTGTATGTCATATTTGTTAGTCCTCTGTGTGAGGCTGGTTGTATCCTTTTATCGATCCTCACTGCTCGGCCGCAAGAGATTCCTGCCTATCTACTCTTGTAGGGTGAGTGATCTAGGCCGACCGCTCGTAGCTAGGAAACGTTCTCTTCCTGGATTGCCTAAGGAAAACCATGCTGTGAAAGCGACGGCCGTGCGGACGGCATGTCCTATCGTTAGGAGCAATAGGATTGAGGCGACGCCGATCCTATGCCAGGATCATGCGTAAACTCGGCGTGAGCCGCAACGAGCTGTTCGCACAGATCGACAAGCCGGCGCTCAACGCCCTGCCGCCGATGCCATATCAGTATGCCGAGTGGAAGAAGTGCCGAGTCGCGCCCGACTATCACGTCGAGATCGCCGGTCACTACTACTCGGTGCCCTCGCGTCTGATCCGCGAAGAGCTCGAGGCGCGCGTCACCGACAGGACGGTCGAGATCCTGCACAAGGGCAGCCGGGTTGCCAGCCACGCCCGCTCTGACGTACCCCAATGCCACACCACGATCCCGGAGCACATGCCGAGCGCGCACCGGCGTTATGCCGAATGGACCCCGGCGCGGATCAAGCGAGAAGCCGCCAAGATCGGCCCTGCCACGATCGCTCTCGTCGAAGCAATCATGAAAGCCAAACCACACCCCGAGCAGGGCTTCCGGGCTTGTCTCGGCATTTTGCGGCTCGCGCGCAGCTACGGCTCGGCCCGCATCGAGGCCGCCTGCCAGCGTGGCAACGACATCGGCGCGACCACCTACGGCTCGATCAAGTCGATCCTGCAGCACGGGCTCGATCGCGCCTACGCCAACGAGAGACCGCCAGACGGCCCACCGATCCGACACGGCAATATCCGCGGCACCGATTACTACCAGTGAAGAAAGGAGAGACGATGTTGACACATCCCACCCACGACCGCCTCGTCGCGCTCGGGCTTACCGGCATGGCGAAGGCCCTCGACGAACAGCAGCGACAACCCGACATTGCCGCGCTGGCCTTCGAGGAGCGCCTCGCACTGCTCGTCGACCGTGAAGCGACCGAGCGCGAGAACAAGCGGCTGGTTGCTCGGTTGCGGTTCGCAAGTCTCCGGCAGAACGCCGTCGTCGAGGATATCGACATGAAGGCGCCGCGCGGGCTCGACAAGCCGCTGTTCCAAAAGCTCGTCGCTGGCGAGTGGATCGACCGGCATCAGAACCTGCTCATCATCGACCCGACCGGCGTCGGCAAGAGCTGGATTGCTTGCGCCTTGGGCCACAAGGCCTGCCGGGACAACCGCTCCGTGCTTTATCAACGGCTGCCGCGGCTGTTCGAGGCGCTCACTCTCGCGCGGGGCGACGGCCGCCACGCTCGCCTGCTCAGGACCCTGGCGCGCGTCGAGCTTCTGGTCCTCGACGACTGGGGACTTGCCCCGATGACTGCCGAGCAGCAACGCGACCTGTTGGAGATGATGGAGGATCGCCATGGCCGCGGCTCGACCTTGGTGACAAGCCAGCTCCCGGTCGAGCATTGGCACGAGCTCATCGGCAACCCAACCATTGCCGACGCTATCCTCGATCGCCTCGTACACAACGCCCACAGGCTCAATCTCAAGGGCGAGAGCCTGCGCAAAGCCGCCGCCAAGCGTCAGACGCTTGACGACGAGCCCGCCAACTGACCTGATGACGACGTCGTCGCGAGACCCCGCCTCGGCAGGCGGCCGGGATCATCGGAATCCACGGCCGGCTTCAATCGGTACAGGCGGCCGGCTTCGCCCGGAATCCGCGGCCGACTTCGTCGGAATACGCACCCAGCAGGTGCACGACTGGCGACGCCGGGCACGTTTGGGCCAGTTGGTGCTGCCGACTTCGGAGACGCTGTCGTTCGTGCCGGTGGTATCGGAATCGGCGCTACCGGCGGCCGCAGAGCCGACCAGGTCGCCGGAAGCAGCCATTGTGACGGTTGAGCTCCAGGGAGCACGCGTGGAGGTGCGGGGGGCGCCTGGCCTTGCTGTGTTGAGCGACGTGTTCTTAGCGCTTCGACGGACACGTTCATGCTGACGCCGCCCGCGAGCCTCATGCTTTACGTGGCGACGCAACCTGTAGACTTCAGAAAAGGTGCGGAGGGCTTGGCGCTGTTGGCGAAGGAGACGCTGGGCCATGACCCGATGAAGGGTGTGCCGGTGGTGTTCCGTGCGATGCGCTCTAACCGGGTGAAGATCGTCGTCTGGGATGGCAGCGGCCTTGTGATGTACTGGAAGCGGCTCGATGGCAGCGGCTTCAAATGGCCTCACATTGTGGCCGGCGTGATGCGGATGAATGCCGCCCAGCTGTCGGTGCTTCTGGCTGGCATGGATTGGACGCGCATGCATGCGCCTCGCGACGCACCGCCGAAAGCACTTGCGTAAAGATACAAATCTTCGCTGCATCGGGGCGCGAAGCATGGCAGACTCGGGGCAATGAGTGATTTGCCTGATGAACTGCCGAGCGATCCGGCCGAGTTGCGGGTCTTTGCCGCGGCTCTGCTGGATCGCTGCGCCAGGCTCGAGCGGTTGCTCAAGCTTGCAAAAGATGCGCAGTTCGGTCGGTCCTCGGAAAAGCTGGACGCTGATCAGCTGCAGTTTGTTCTGGAGGATATCGATCAGGCCGTCGCCGCCCTCGAAGCAGCCGAAGATCGCCCCAATCCCAGAGTTTGCGAGAAGAGAGCTGCCGCGCGCAGAGCCAACAGGGTTTAACTTCCGTGGCATTTGCCGCGCATCGTCGAAATCCTGATGCCAGCGGAGACCAGTTGCCCGTGTTGTAACGGCGACCTCTTCGAGATCAGTCACGATGAGAGTCAGAGGCTCGATGTCGTTCCGGCGCAGTATCGCGTCATCGTAACCCGCCGGCCCAAGCTGGCCTGCCGCGCCTGTCACGGCGTCGTCCTCCAGCAGGCTGCGCCCGAGCGACTGATCAGGGGAGGATTGCCCACCGAGCGGCTGGTCGCGCATGTGATCGACGCCAAGTATCATTGGCATTTGCCGCTTTACCGCCAGGCGCAGATGTTGGCGACCCACGGAATAGCGCTGGATCGTTCCACGCTCGCCTTCTGGGTCGGCTATGCGGCCCAGGAATTGAAGGCATCGTCTGCGCCAGCTTCTGCTCGCCTCCTCGAAGCTCTGTGTCGATGAGACTCCCGCACCGGTGTTAGATCCGGGGCGCGGCAGGACGAAAACTGGCTACTTCTGGGCGCTGTCACGCGATGACAGGCCCTGGGCCGGACCTGACCCACCTGGGTGGTTTACGCTTATGCACCGGGCCGTGGAGCCGTCCGGCTTGAGGCTGCTCGAAGGCTATCGCGGCATCATCCACTGCGACGGAGCTTACAAGACGATGATCCGAGAGAGGCGTGCGGACGCCCTGTCCGGGACGCTCGCCTTCTGGTCGCATCTGCGGCGCCAGTTTGTGAAGATCGAGCGCGAGGCTTCGCCGGCGCCAGCTCCGGTTGCCCGCCAGGCTCTTGAACGCATCGCCCAGCTTTACGCAGTCGAGAAGGCCCTCCGCGGCCGATCGGATGCGGAGGGCTGTGCCGGCAGGCAGGCGCATGCTCGGCCTCTCGCTACAGCCTTGAAGCAGTGGGTTGAGGCCAAGCTTGATCACCTTGCACCGAAGAGCGACACGGCGAAGGCCTTGCGTTACGCGCTCCGTCATTGGAGCGGCCTGACACTCTACCTTGATGACGGGCGCATCGAGATGGACACGAATGCTGTCGAGCGTGCGATGCGGCCGATCAAGCTCAACGCCAAGAACTCTCTTTTTGCCGGGTGCGACGAGGGCGCCGAGGATTGGGCAGTCCTGGCTTCGTTCATTGAGACAGCCCTATGCCGCGCGCGGCATAGGGCTGTTTATGCCGCCCGCCGAACTATGCCGAGTCGGGTCGTTTTCCCCAGATTTCTGGCTGACCGGCGTTTGGTCGGTTCGGCATAGTTCGTTCTGTGCCTCCGCTTTCAACAGCGGAGAACAGGAAGATGGAAGTTGAAAAGTACTTGGGCAGAAGCCGGCTGTACCGGCGTCTCAGAAGCGGGCCGCACGGACAACTCGTCGAGCGCTACGCCGCTCGTCTCATCGAAGAGAGGCTCGTTCGGCACGGCACGTGGCGTTGCCTCAACGTGGTTGGCGGGCTCCTGAGTTGGATGGCGGGCCGTCGCTACAAGCTGGTCGATCTCGATGAGCAGGTCGTTGAGCGGTACCTCCGGCATCGAGGCGGAAGGCAGTCTATCCAACCCGGTGACCGGGCCGCGCTCAAGCGATGGCTGTCGGTGCTGCGCGAGGAAGGCGTGATCGCGCCGTCGGTGCTGCCGCCTCTCACCCCGCACGAACGGATCTTCAAGGAGTTCGATGCCTACCTGCGATCAGAGCGCGGCTTGGCCCCGAGGTCCATCGTCCGCCATCTCCCGGTCATCCGCAGGTTCCTGCACGAGGTGTGCTCCGGCGGCGCCGCCCTGGGCAAGATCAGCCAAGAGGACGTGATCCGCTACATTGAGCGCCACGCCCAGGATTGGAGCCCGGGAACAGGCAAGGCGATGTGCTGGTCGTTGCGCGCCTTTCTCCGTTACCTCCACCATCGGGGGCTGAACGCGCGCCCGTTGGCGGATTGCGTTCCATCGATGCGGCGATGGAAGCTCGCAACTCTGCCGACCTATCTGCCTGCGGCACAGGTGCGGAAGGCTCTCGACGGTTGCGACCGAGAGACAGTGATGGGACGGCGGGACTACGCCATTCTGTTGTTGCTAGCCAAGCTCGGCCTGCGGGCCGACGAGGTCGCGACGCTCACCCTTGATGATATCGACTGGCGCGCCAGCGAGATACTCGTTCGCGCCAAGGGCCGACAGCGTGCACGGATGCCGATACCGCCAGACGTTGGCGCGGCCATCGTTGCATATCTCCGCAATGGCCGCCCAAAGTCGTCGTGCCGACGATTGTTCGTCCGTACGCTCGCGCCACACGTCGGCTTTGCTTCCGGATGTGCGATCACCATGATCGCCAAGGCCGCTCTCGATCGCGTTGGAATCGAAGGTTGCGCACATCGCGGCGCCCATATCTTCCGACACAGTCTCGCTACCGAGCTTCTCCGATCTGGCGCCACCTTGTCGGAGATCGGACAGTTGCTGCGGCACGAGAACCACGACACTACCCGGATTTACTCGAAGGTCGACATCGATGCGCTGAGAACATTGAGCCTGCCCTGGCCGGGAGGCGTGCAATGACCAATCTGCGCGCCGCACTCGATAAGTACCTGAGCATGCGCAAGGGTTTGGATACAAGTACGAGCACCAGACCCGTCGGCTCGCCGACTTCGTCGCCTTCATGGAGAAGCGCAAGGCGAGGATCATCACGACGAAGCTGGCCATGGAATGGGCAACGCTGCCGCCCGATCGTCATGCATCCTGGGCGCTGCGATTGAGCGACGTGCGCGGGTTCGCGCGCCATGTCGCCAACTTCGACCCGAGAACGGAGGTGCCGCCCGTCGGCATGCTGCCCGGATGGAAGCGCGCCAAGCCCTATGTTTACAGCGACGCGGAGATCGATGCGTTGCTGACGGCAGCGCTGGCTCTGCCACCAGCGGACGGGCTGCGCCGATGGACCTACCATGCCTTGTTCGGGCTGATCGCGGTGACGGGCATGCGTATATCCGAGGCGATGGGCCTGGAGCGTGATGACGTCGACCTCGACGCCGGCGTGCTGACGGTCCGGCTGACCAAGTTCGGCAAGTCGCGGCTCGTGCCATTGCATCCGACGACGAGAACCGCGCTGCGCGACTACGCCCACCGGCGCGATGCGCTGCTCGGGTCACGCTGCGGCTCGACCTTCTTCGTTGCCGAACAGGGAGGCCGCTTGCTGCACCAGTACGTTCATCGCGTCTTCTGGCGATTGTCCAGAGAGATCGGGCTGCGGCGCCCAGGTGATCGTACCGGGCCACGCGTGCATGACTTCCGTCATCGCTTCGCCATCCGGACGCTGCTCAACTGGTATCGCGAAGGCAAGAACGTCGAGCAACAACTCCCAGTGCTCTCCACTTACCTCGGCCACGTCTGCGTGCGCGACACTTACTGGTATCTCTCGGCCTGCCCCGAGTTGATGGAGGAAGCCGCGCGGCGTCTCGATCGGCGATGGGAGGTGACGCCATGAAGCCCGCTTGCAATGTCGCCACGTTGATCGAGCGCTTCTTCACCGAGCGCCTCATGCGCCAGCGCAATGTTAGCGGCAACACGATCGCCTCCTACAGAGACACGTTCCGGCTGCTGTTCATGTTCGCTCGGGTGCAGCTGCGCAAGTCCCCATCGGCCCTGACGCTCGCCGATCTGGATGCAACGTTCATCGGCGCGTTCCTCACCGATCTCGAGGTAACGCGCGGCGCCAGTGCGAAGACGCGTAACCTGCGTCTGACGGCCATCCGATCCTTCTTCAGGTTCGTGTCCTTCGAGGAACCGGCACACAGTGCGCTGATCCAGCGCGTGCTCGCCATACCGAGCAAGCGTCACGACAAGCGAAAGGTGCACTTCCTGACGCGCCCCGAGATCGAGGCGGTTCTCGCAGCGCCCGATCGAACGACGTGGCTTGGCCGCCGCGATCACACCTTGCTGTTAGTCGCGGCCCAGACAGGCTTACGCCTCTCAGAGCTGACTGGCCTTGACCGGGATGCCGTCCACCTCGGGTCTGGCGCACACGTGCGATGCGTCGGTAAAGGGCGGAAGGAGCGGACCACTCCGCTGACCACACTCGCTCGGTGTGCGCTCCAGGCATGGCTCAAGGAACCGTTGCGGAAAGGAGCAACAGCGTTGTTCCCGAACGTGCACGGGGGCCGGCTCAGTGCCGACAGCGTCCAGTCCCTGCTGGGAAAGCATGTTCGTGTCGCTCACAAGAGTTGCCCGTCTTTGAAGGCCAAGAGCGTGTCGCCGCACGTGCTGAGGCACAGCGCTGCGATGGAACTGCTGCAAGCCGGCGTCGACTGTTCTGTGATCGCGCTGTGGCTCGGTCATGAATCGGTCGAGACGACGCAGACGTACCTGCACGCCCACCTCGCCCTCAAGGAAGCTGCCCTGGCGAAGCTCAAGCCGTACGAGCGCGGCAAGCTAACCCGCTTCCAGCCGAACGACCGCCTGCTCGCCTTTCTGGAGGCGCTCTGAACGACCAGACTATGCCGAATGGAATGGGGCTGCCCTGCACGCGATCGGCGGTGCCAGCGTGACAACGGCGTGCCATACCAACTCCGTTCGGCATAGTTCGGCGGGCGGCATAAACCTGTAAGCTCAATGGCGTCAGTGCCGAGCACTGGCTCGCTGATGTTCTCGCCAATCTCGTCAATGGTTGGCCTGCGGCGCGACTGGACGAACTGCTCCCTTGGGCATCGATCTACACGATGCTTCCATACGATCCGAGGCTGGCGGCATGAGCCTGAACACGACCGCGGTCCGGATCAAGGTGACCTCAAGGACGTGAAACCGGAGGTGATGCGTCGCCTCGTCGTACCCGTCACCCTGCGCTTGGATCGGCTGCATCTGTCGCTTCAGGCGGCATTTGGCTGGACGAACAGCCACCTCTTCGAGTTCTTCGCTGGTGAGGTCCGTTGGGGGATTCCAGATCCTCACAACGATTACGCCCACCAGCCCATGGATGCCAGCAAAGCGCGGCCTTGCGATGTCGTTCGCGAGACTGGCGCCAAGACGATCCATTATCTCTATGACTTCGGCGACAGCTGGGACCATGTGATCAAGCTCGAAAAATGGTTCGAGAACACCACGACGGAGGGACTTCCCTTCTTGCTCGAAGCCGCCGGTCGTTGTCCTCCGGAAGACGTCGGCGGTGCGCCGGGTTATGCCGAATACCTTGAAGCCATCAGAGACCCTGCCCATCCGGACCACGAACATATGCGCCTCTGGGGTCCGGCGCGGTTCGATCCCAACATCGTCGACCGGAAGGCGCTCGAAGCCGCCGTCAACGCGCTGTCCGACACATGGAAACCGCGGCGACGCGCGACGCGAACAAAATAGGCGTCAAGGGCCAGTCAAAAGCCGCAGAACTGCGCTTACGGTTAAGGCAACGCAGCCGCGGATAAAATGTCCTCCAAATTTCGTAGTCCGATTCGCGGCGCATTGATCAGAACAGCCATGTTTCCGGGCCTGTGCTGATTCTTCCACATCTTCGTATGCGCTCGCGCAACTTCCTCCCACGGCAGGACCTCGCTCATACTCGGGTCGATTCGGCGATCGAGCACAAAACGGTTCGCAGCATTTGCCTGTTTGAGATTCGCGAAATGAGAACCTTGAATTCGCTTCTGGCGCATCCAGATATAACGGGCATCGAAGGTAAGATTGAAACCTGTTGTGCTGCCGCAAACGACTACCATGCCACCGCGCTTTACGACGATCGTCGAGACGGGGAATGTTTGCTCACCTGGATGCTCGAACACAATATCGATATCGCGCTTTCCAGTAACATCCCAAATTGCCCTTCCAAACCGCCGCACCTCCTTGAGCCAAGGCCCGTATTGAGGTGAATTTACTGCCGGCATAGGGCCCCAGCAATTGAATTCAGTGCGGACTATAACACCCTTTGCACCAAGCGATCTTACATAATCGGCCTTAGTCCGATCGGAAACGACTCCGATTGCATTGGCGCCGCATGCTGTTGCAAGCTGCACTGCAGATACCCCGAGCCCGCCCGTAGCACCCCAAATCAGCACGTAGTCGCCAGCCTTTAGAATGTGCGGCGGGTGTCCGAACAACATCCGGTAAGCCGTTGCAAGCGTTAGCGTGTAGCAACAGGCCTGCTCCCAGCTGAGGTGAGCTGGCTTCGGCATCAATTGCCGTGGCTGCACGCGGCAGAACTGGGCGTAAGAACCATCAGGCGTCTCGTATCCCCAGATCCTCTGGGAAGGTGAGAGGAGCGGTTCGCCACCATTGCAATCCTCATCATCCCCGTCGTCCTGATTGCAGTGGATGACCACCTCGTCCCCAACCCTCCACCGGCGCACCCTTGCTCCTACCGCCCAAACCACTCCAGCCGCATCCGATCCGGCCACATGATAGGAGCATAGGTGCACATCAAAGGGGGACATCGGCGCCCCTAACGCCGCCCACACTCCGTTATAGTTGATGCCTGCAGCAGCGACCATGACCAATACTTCATCCTCGCCGATCGGCCAAGTCGGCACCACTTCTACCAGCATCGAACTCTCTGGCGGCCCGTGGCGCTCGCGCCGTATGGTCCACGCGTACATACGTTCGGGAACGTGTCCGAGGGGCGGCACTTCGCCGACCTTGTACAAATCCTTCTGGCGGGAGGCCTGTCGTGATGTATTGGGGTCCAACTTCAACTCCTCTGCGCTGTGATGTGGTGCGCGGGCAGAGTGCTCTCCGCCTTAGTACAGTCGTCGGCCTGCGCAGCCTCTCCAAGCAAGCAGCAATTAACGTGCCGCCACAGTGAGAGGAGTAGACGGAGGCAAACGCTTAACGTGGACACGATGCAAACGGGACAGCTTCACCTTGCACCAGGATCGTCGACCGCGCCTGTCGAGGCTGCACGAAACGCTTCCATTGGAGACTTCGACTTCTAAGTCTATCTGCCACCATCCTAGCACTACGACGTCGGTAAGTCGGAGTGGACACCTCATCGAACGGTAGACCCATCCAGCCGCTTCGTCGCGGCCACAGTCAGCGTAGAGAGGACCAATCAACCCTTCTGTCATCGCGCATCCCGAACTGACGACCTTGCGACAGAGGAGATCCATGACGGCAACCAATTGTAGCTAGCGACCCTCAAGCCGAGGGCCCACGGGCAGAACAGTGCCTTTTCAGATGCGGGGTTTTGTTCCGTCTCGAGTCCTCTCAAATCCTGCGTCCTGACTTCTCCCAATAAGGATCTTTCAGCAGCCTCTTGAATAACTTGCCAGACTCTTCACGCGGAAGGCTGGTCCGGATCTCGATTATTTTCGGAATCTTGTAGTCCGCCAACACCGTCTTCAACTTCTCGCGGATGTCATGGACTCTAAGCACCTCCCGTCGGCGCGGTTCGATCACCGCCATCAGTGCCTCGCCAAAGTCCGCGTCCGGAACGCCAAACACAGCACAGTCTTGAACGCCCGGTATCATATGGAGAGCCGCTTCGATCTCCGCGGGATAAATGTTGACACCGCCTGAGATTACAACCTCCCGTTTTCGGTCACAAAGAAATACATATCCATCAGCGTCGATATAACCGAGGTCACCGGAAGCAGTGAAACCGTCGTCATCGGCCTCGGCAGAGCTCCCAGGTCGATTGTGGTACTTGAACTGTGGGTACCATACGTTGCGTGAACAGATTTCTCCTATTTGTCCGGCCGACAATTCTCTTCCGTCTGCACCAATCACACGCAGCTGAACGTGCTCTAGCGGCTTGCCGACCGTTCCCGGCTTTGCAAGTGATTCTCGCGAACTCGCAAATGTTACCGCACCGGCCTCCGTCGAGCCGTAGAACTCGCATATAATGGGGCCCCACCAATTTATCATGGCATTCTTCACGATCGGGGGGCAGGGCGCAGCCCCGTGGACTACGTGTCGCAAGGACGCGAGATCATAGCTTCGTCGAATACTGTCGGGCAGCTGCAGAAGGCGAATAAACATAGTCGGCACCATCAAGATGGTGTCGATCCTCTCCGCCTCTATCAGCCGCAACAACTCTTCAGGCTCGAACCGCGGCATCAGCACAAGCGCACCACCGCGGCGGCTGAACCACATTCCAAATAAATTCGGCGCTGAATGATAAAGCGGGCCTGGGAGTAGCGCGCGAGTGCCAGATCCATAGACTATGGCTCGCATTTCCTCCAATCCGATCGCCTGCTCGCTGGTTGGTGGGCTACGACGCACGCCTTTAGGACAACCAGTCGTTCCTGAGGTGTAGATCATCGTCATCGGCTGCCGCGCGGGCGCTCCTGCAAAGAGCGGCTGATCCGCTATCCACTCTTCAAAATCCCGCGCGAAGTGCGGCACTTTGAGGCGCGTCCCTTCAATCTTGTACGCCTCTGCTACTTCGGGCGGCGTCGGAACGCTTAGAATTGGCAATCTGCTAGCGAGATCGGCATCCAACAAATGCAAGAGGTCCGCGTGGCCTATTAGCAAACGTGCTCCACAGTCGGCCAGAATGTACCCGATCTCCTGTCGCTTGAAATGCCAGTTTACAGGTACTGCAAGGGCTTCGGCTCTCATGATCCCATCGGTAACTTCGACGAATGCGATATCATTCCGCATTAAGATGCATACACTGTCCCCTTTCCCAATGCCGAAGCGCTTGAGCCCCCCAGCAACGCGAATTGCGCGATCTGAAACCTCAGAATGACGGCGGCGCCTCTTACCTGAGATAATACCCCGAAATCGTTTAGACGGCTGATACATCGCTCTTCCTTTAGTGGAGAAGGGCGACGTCGACGATCCGGCCGTTGGCTGGACATGCCCGAGACACGTGCCCTGCCTTGCCTCAGAGCAAAGCGCGTGCCGATTTCATACAAATTGGGACAGTGTAGAAACGCAAGAGACACCTCAGCTGCTCTGACAACTACTATGCTTTTTCTGACACTCGTGTTTGTCCGCCGCACGCGGGTACCTTTTCATCCGGCTTCACCACTCTGGAGCCCGCGTCGACATTATGGCAAGGCGCGTCGGCCCCCTTTTCCTGCAACACAAGCTCGCAATCGGAGAACTAAACTCAATCCCATTCGATGTGTTGGAATCGGCTTACTGACCGGCGACGACTTATCTGATGTCGGTCCACAGACTTGGTTGTCCCAATATCGCGATCATGATGATGATGGAGATCGACCTGAAGTCGCTGACGAGGGTCGAAATACAGTGCAGGCTAGCTGCGAACCCGGGTCGTGTTGGCTTTCTTGCAGAGGGCAGAACCAGAAGGAGACGACCACATGGACCTGAAGTCCGAAATGGGAGAAGTGGCGGCGCCCGATTCCCGCATCGAAGCCGGTGATCGCGCGAGGGAAACTGCCCCAAGACGACCAACCATCGGAGTTTTCGCGGCACGGTAAAGGCCAGCGGCGGCCGGTATCGACATGCACCGCATTCGCCGGCCTTCCGGCTCCCCGCGCCTCGGATCAGAGAGATTCAGGCTCGACCGATCCGTACGTCTTGATCGACATTCGCGATGCCGTCGGATTTTAGGGCTCCCCAAGGATCGTTTCGTGTGCGGACACACAGTAGTAGCCTCAAGTCATGCTTTGGGCCGCAGCGCGCCGATGTTGCCGATGCGTCCTGGCCACCCAGCCGCAAGGAGCCATGACTACAAGCTGCATGGCGCCAAATCGCTATTCACGTTTAACATTGCGAGGCAAACGCCGAACTGGCACTGCGAATAACCCGAAAGAAACACCTAGATACTACTCAGTAACTGGTTTCAAGTTATTATTACAGCCGCCTCAGGCTTTGAACCGCAGGAGGTCATGGCCCGAAGCTGACTTGAGGCTTTAATCGTTAGGTTGTTTGGACCACAAAGAGTTGACCGTGACACTCTGCGCGGCTGGTTGGATTGACCGCAAGTGCCAGCCCTGAGTGACCCAGCAGCCCCGCTCTTCCCAACGGGGACTGTCGCAGATGCGACAGCTGTCCGCCTCATGGCGCCTTCCCTTCGGCAAATTCACTCAGACTTTCATTGTGGCACAGGTTTTGAAAGGACTTGCTCATCTGCCGGGACGGTAGAAAACGCCCCAATGACAGAGCACTACCTTACGGCACTTCGGCGCATCCTACACTGCGCACTTAACCTCAAGACTAGCTGGACAGCGTTAGCGATACTTTCTTGGAGAGAGAGACGCACCAGCGCGCGGCGCTCACTATGGCGGCTTCCGTACGTTCATCATGTCTTCTTCCAAACCAACATGCACCTTAGCACGTTGATCGCGTTTTCGTTGTCAACGGACACAGGCTCGCTTGGGCCTACCAATGACGGCACTAGCATCGAACCGGGGCACCGTATCCTGAGGGCTGCGACGCACCTGGTTCTACCTTCTTTACAGAATCAACACCTTTTGCACTCGACGCCCAACATCGCGGGACCGTGGGCTCGAGGCGGGCAGGCGTCTTCACCGAGCACGAAATACACCAAATGAAGCAGCTTTCTGCCTTGCGTCGCAATCCAAGGACACGAACGGTTTTGAGTAGATTCGCTGTCGAGCTCCGTGCGACCGCGGTGTTGGCTTGGCCAATGGCACTGGCGCAGCTTGCTCAGGTCGCAATGATGGCGACGGATCTTGCCTTTGTTGGTCGTCTTGGGCCCCGGGAGCTCGCGGCCGCAGCATTGGCCACCACCCTGTATGTCATAAGCTTCACGTTCGGCGCCGGGTTACTGACGCCGATCGCACCTTTGACGGCACAATCTCTTGCCGGCAAGGGTGCGGCCGATGTGCCGCGTGCACTGCGCATGGGGCTTTGGCTGGCCCTGCTTTTCTCGTTGCCTATTATGGCTGTTTGTACGGCAGGCGAACAAGTTCTGCTCGCCCTCGGTCAGGAACATTGCGCAGCACGGCTATCTCAGCAGTACCTGCTTGGACTCGCGTGGGGCGTGACGCCAGCGCTGTGGTTTCAGGCCATTCGACATTTCATGGGCGCAGTGGGACGGCCGCAACCGATCTTCCGAATTACCCTGGCCGCTATCCCGGTCAACGCGGCCATTGTTTATCTTCTGGGCTTCGGAAAGCTCGGGCTGCCACCACTAGATCTTCTTGGCGTCGGCATTGCGACCGCCCTCGTAAATTGGGGCATGTTCGTAGCAGCTCTATGGCCCGCAATAGCTTGCCGCCCGTTCCGCGACTACCAGGTGCTTGCGCACCTGTGGCACTTCGACTGGCCGCTCCTACGAGCGATCATTTTGATCGGAGCGCCGATCTCGGTAGCAGTCATCATGCAATACGGCGTGTTCGCCGCCGCCGCACTCCTTGTAGGTAGGATCAGCCCGAGCGCGCTTGCCGCTCATCAGATTACGATGCAGATCGCCACAATCGCCTACACGGTGCCCTTCGGCATCAGCATGGCGGCCGCAGTGCGGGTCAGTCATGCGGTCGGGCACAATGACGCCTCCGGTATCAAGCGCGCAGGCCTGGCTGCGATCCTGCTCGGTGTTTTGGCCTCTGCGCTTGTGACGGTTGGGGTCATTGCGACGCGTTTTCGGATCGCCGCGTTTTTCTTAAACAAGTCACTGAACGACACGGACACGGCAATCGGACTGACGTCATCCCTCCTTATGGTTGCCTCAAGCTTTTTCGTAGCTGATGCAGCGCAGGTCATTGCGGGTGGCGGGCTCCGTGGGCTGAAAGACACGGCAAAACCGCTTCTGTTCGCAATCTTTGCGTACTGGCTAATCGGCTTCCCGGTCAGTTTCGCCTTGAGCTGGGTCTTTGGTGCAATTGGAGTCTGGATCGGGTTATCCGCCGGCGCAATTACCTATGCAGGTTTCCTCGTCACCCGTTTTCTGTTGCTGGCAAGTCGCTTTACTGTATAGGCCGCTCCTATGCCTCTTAAACCCAAGGAGAAGATTCCGTGCTCGCGCGTGCCTCCGGGGTGAACTTCATGTTCGGCCTTTAAGCAATGAAACGCTGACTGCAGCAGCATTTTTAGCGTTTCGACGGGAGATACTCTCATTACGAAGGCCGCCTTACGAATCGGAGGAGGCCGCCGGCCACGAAAACAGTCATACAAAAACGGGGTTGCACACCGTCCTCACCATGAGCTTACCATCGGGGCTCCCAGTGACTGAATACATCCGTCACAATCTGAGCCCCGATGGTAAGCTCACGGTGCGGGCGTCGAAACTAGCGGCCGGGATGACGCAGCCGGAACACCAGGACGAATTCCTGTGCGAAGTCCCGGAGGGTGCGAAGTTCGTATGGGATCAGTAAATCGAGGGTGTGAGTGACGCTCGATGTAGATGTGATCTGTACTGCGGCCATATTCCATAGCTCGTGTGGCAGCGAGCGAACGGGGCCTTCGTTCAGAACCGTCGCTCATATAAGAGCGCGTATTCCGCTTTTAAATGACAACGGGCAAATATCCCGGCCTCCTCGGTTGTTGATTTACTCAGCGCAGCGGCAGGGCGCTATTTTCGCGCCGTTGGCGCACGCGCAACAATAGTCCCCTTCCTACAAGGAAAGAGCGATCATGGCTAAAGTCCCTCCATTCCATTCGATCAAACCCTATTCAACGAATGTCTATCATGACAACGACAAGTGCACTGAAGGCAACAACATCGAATGGCAGTATCGCCTTCTGGCGCAGCCGGTCGGCCCCGTTGCGAGCCACTGCATCCGGCTTGCCTGACTTCAACGGTGGTCGTGGTGTACGGCGCAAGCAGTCCCACGCTTCGTGATTATCCAATGCGGCACCGAACAACCTTGTTGGGGAGCACGTCCGCTTCCATCACCATCGGAAGCAATATTCGCGCTTTGGCGGCCTTCTTTCCGGCGATAGTTAGCGCAAAACGCCGACAAGTCGCATCCGATATGGATTCTAGCCTGCCCGAGCCGCCCCTGTCTTCAAAGGCTCGGGTCCTGTCGCAAACGCAACACTATAGCGACCGTATCGCACCACGCTCCTCGGCGGCAGGTATTCTAATAAGTTGGGCAGTTCCGAGGTCTGTTTGGGCGAGCTACGAGATCGGTTTGCCCTTAGCAAGTCGGCACATGCAAGACAACTGTGGGTCCACGCTGCTTCAGGCCAGCCTTTGGCAAGGATTTCGCAGGAGATCCCAGCAGATATTGCCGGATTCGCCAAGAGAGCCGATGCCCATCAATGATGAATTGGCTGCCATGCGTAGTCATCGTAACCGCATTCACCGCTACAGCCAGCTCCTGGAACGCGAGCTGCCAGAGCACGATCGCAGCTATTTGGAAGGACGCTTGTCTGAAGAATGCCGCGCGCTTAGACGCCTGACAGACGCCGTTTTTCCCATCGCGCTTGGACTCCCGCGCAGAATTACTCTTTCCGTACGGTCAGCCGAGTAGAGTAGGCGGCTAGCACGTGGCTAAAATCCAGGTCACGCTGCCCGACTGTGCCATACCGTAAACCCAACGGCTCGCCACTCGTAAGCTAGTCCCCCGTGAAGTAACGCGAACAGCCTGAAGTTACGGGCTAGTTCGAGGAATGCCGGCGATTGATTTTGCCGGCAATCGCGATGGCGAGGCCGATTTCCTTGCAAGATCGAATGAGGTATTCCGTCGAATTCAATCGTGATCCTCTGCTCGTCGGAGTGCATGAGCGGAGGTTTTGATGCGGCCACGGGAGCGGCGCGAGACCGGCGAGCAGGATCTGTTTCGCTCCCTGCTCGATCAGATCATCGATAGAAAGCATTCGCTGGCGACGCTGGCGCGCACGGTGGATTGGGGCTTCCTGGAGCAGGCGTTCGGAATGGTCTACACGGACGGTCCTAGCCAGTCGCCGCTGCCGACGCGCTTGATCGCAGGGCTCGGGATCCTTAAGCACACCTATGACCTGTCCGACGAGGTCCTGTGCGAGCGCTGGGTGGAGAACCCCTATTACCAGTTCTTCTGCGGCGAGGAGTTCTTCCAGCACCGGCTACTGGTGTTCGATCACTCGTCGTTGAGGCGCTAGCGCAACCGTATGGGCGAGGAGCGGCTTCAGGCCCTGCTAAGAGAGCCTGTCGGTTGCCGTCAGGACCAAGGCGATCGAACCGTCGGAGTTCTCCCGGGTGATGGTCGACACGACGGTGCAGCCCAAGAATGTGATGTTTCGGACTGATGCCAAGCTTCTGAACCGAGCGCGCGAGAAGCTGGTGCGGCTGGCGCAGCTCACCCGGGTGCGTTTACTCCAGTCCTATGCGAGGGTGGGCAAGTTCGCCCAGATAAAACATTAGCGCTACGCCCATGCCAAGCGGTTCAAGCGTGCCAGGCGGGCGCTGAGACGATGCGTACCTATTTCGGCCGGGTAATGTGTCATTGTCAAGCTCACATTTTTGAACTCTCCAACGGCAAGGTGGTAGCGCTCGTGCCGTCGCAGCTGGTCAGGGTTGCGGAGACGGCACGGGCGCGGGTGATACATGGTTTGCCGGCCAGGCTTGGGATCGCTCGGACCGGTTGACGTCGTCGCTGGGGTCATGGTCCTTTCCGAGGTCGCGCAGCGCCTCATGATGATGTCCGGGTCGGGTGCCTCAACGTCTGCAGCGGAGTACGGTCAAGCCGCCACCAGCCGAATGAACGAGGTCGCCACAACACCGTCCCAGCTGGACATCGCCAGTCCGGCGGACCGGACCAGGAACTTCACAAATCGGATCAGGCTTCCTTCGCCTGGCCCCAGTCGAACGATGTGCCGTCTACCCAGATACAGTGAAGAACTAGGGCGATCTTCCGCGCGATAGCAACCTTTGCCTTTCTCATGCCAATCCGCTTGGCAAGCTTCATTCCCCAAGCCTTGAGAGAAGACCATTTCTTCGTCCGATAAAGCAGAACTGTCGCCGCTTCGAACAGGTAAGTTCGGAGAAGACGGTCGCCCCATCGGGATATCTTGCCATTGATATCCGTTTCGCCAGACTGACTGCGCCGCGGTGTAAGACCCAGATAGGCGCCGACGCTCGATGCTGATCGGAATCGCGATGGGTCATCGATCGTATGCCGGAACGTCAAGGCAGTCACCACACCAACACCAGGAACCGTCATTAAGCGACGCGTCGTCTCATCCGACCTCGCAAGCTGTCGGACTTCATCGTCGAACTTGCTTTGCTGCTTGCAGATCTGCTCATGGATCGACAGAAGCGGCGCGATCACACCGAGGAGCTGATGACCGTCAGCCAACAGGTCACGGACCAGATTGCGGAACTGCAGGCCTATCGCGCGTGGAAACAGCAGCCCGGATTCTTTGATCAGGCTGCGGACCTGGTTTTCGATATCTCGACGAATGGCCACGAGCCGGGATCTCGCGACGAGTATCGCGCGAATCTTCTGACTTTCCTCGCTCTTGACTTTGACTTCTCGATACCAGCCAACTCGCACCAGTTCGGCCAGACCTCGAGCATCATTCTGATCGCTCTTGTTCATGCGTACCGACAAGGCCGCGTGGGCATGCCGAGCGTCGATGCAAACCACCGGAAGATCGACCCTGCGAAGTTCATGCCACAGCCAACTCGCCATCGCGCCGGTCTCAAAGCCGATGCGCTCCGCCTGTGGCGCCCGCTTGCGAAGCAGTGCCGTGAGCGCCCCCGGGTCGGACTTGGCCTTCCCCTCGAACAAGACCTCGCCCTCTTCATTGACCACGCACATCGAAGTTTCTTTTTGCGATACATCGAGTCCGACATATTGCTTCATGACAGGTTCTCCGAATCGGTTGATTGCGAGAGCTCGATTCTAATGGAGCTTTTCGTGCCCACGAGCGCTGACCGCAATTACGTCATCGTTTGCAATATTGACCCCCCGTATTGCCTCACCTGAGGATGTTACTTTCGCTTGACGGATGTAGACCCCACTGTCAGCCGGTCCGAGGTTGCGTCATTGCTCGCAGGATCGGAGGGACTGGGGGACGTCGCGGAATGCCCATCACACGCAGCGGCGGCCCCAGTCCCGGGATCACCGGCCAGTGCCGCACCCTCAGCCGTGCGCGGGATGATCGTCTCGGCTGCTTTGCGTCTGAGCGATCGCAACAATCGCTGCACGATGGTGTGCTGCGGCGGACCGAATTGTTCGGGGCGTTGTTCAGCGAGGCGACCGAGAATTGCCAGCGCGGTTAGACGGGGCTCGGCCGCCAGCCAGCGCTCGATGTCGGCGAGGTGCGGATCGAGCATTGATGGCATTCTCATGCGCTTTTTGTATGGCTTGTGCAGACGCCGATGGATGATGCGCTGCTCCCCCAAATGCACATCATTGCCGAGCCTCTTCGCGAACGCTGCTGCGTTCGTTGTCGGTACCGGTGGGCTGGCTGCTGCCACGAGCTTGCCCGCTCGGGCGTCGACGCGCGTGCCGAGCTCCGCCTGGGCGTCTCTCATCTCGGCCAGCAGGGCCACAGGATCGAGCGTGCGATAAAGCTCTCGAAGACGCCGTTTGACGACCTTGCTCAACCTCGGATGCGCCAGTGCGCGTTCATAGGGCGTGGCTGGAACATGATAGCGCTTGATCACTTTGGCGCCCTCGCGTCGCTTGTCCTTCAGCTTGGGGAATGTCCGAAGTTTTGTGTAAGCGATCGACGACGGCAATCAGGATAGAAGGCAAAGGTAGCCGTTGCCCGGAAGATCGCCGTAATCCTGCACTGTATCTGGGTCGACGGCACATCGTTCGACTGGGCCAGGCGAAGGAGGCCTAACCCTATTTTTTAAGTTCCTGGTCCGGCCTGCCGGACTGGCGATGTCCGCTGGGACGGTGGTCGTGGCGACGGCTCCAGCATCTGCTGGTGGGCTTCGATCGGAATGCTGCTGTATGTTGGAGGGCTCTCGAAAAGATCCCCCTGACGACGCAGTTGCCCAGTGTCGCCCGATCAAGCCGCAGGCCCTGGCGCGCATAGATCTCGGACTGGCGGTAGAACGGCGTATGGTCGCCAAACTTGGAGACGATGTAGCGCGGCAATCTGGGTAGGAGGTGCGCGGCGATCAGGATGGCGAGGCAGTGTCGCGGCCTGATGATGATTGCCGCGATGATTGTCGCGCGCAAGAGTTTTGTTGAACTCTGATTGTCGCGCAGCGTCAATCAGCGACGGTTTTAGGTGTCGCGTGCGATGGCGGCCGTCCTGGACCGCGTTTTCGTTCGAGGGCGGTCCGTCTGCGATAGCTCTCGACGTTCATCTCGACGATGGTTGCGTGGTGAACGAGGCGATCGATAGGCGAGGGTCATGGCGGGATCCGGGAAGACCCTGTTCCATTCGCCGAATGGCTGATTGGCGGTGATCAGCATCGAGCGGCGCTCGTAGCGTGCACTGATGAGCTCGAACAGCACGCTGGTCTCGGCCTGATCCTTGGTGACGTAAGCGAGATCATCAAGGATCAGGAGATCGAAGCGATCGAGACGATTGATGGCCGCCTCGAGGGTGAGCTCGCGTCGCGCCAGCTGGAGCTTCTGCACGAGATCGGTGGTGCGGGTGAAGAGGACGCGCCATCCGTTCTCGATGAGGGCCAGGCCAATCGCTGCCGCCAAGTGGCTCTTTCCGCCGCCGGGCGGGCCGAACAACAGCAAATTGGCGCCCTTGCCCAGCCAGCTGTCACCGGCGGCGAGCGCCATCACTTGCGCCTTCGAGATCATCGGCACGGCTTCGAAGTCGAAGCTATCGAAGGTCTTTCCGGCGGGCAAACGTGCTTCGACAAGGTGTCGTTCGATCCGACGGCGTCCGCGTTCGGCGATCTCGTGCTCGGCGATGGTCGCGAGGAAGCGGCCGGCCGGCCAGCCTTCCTTGTCGGACTGTTCGGCAAATTGCGCCCACAGCACCTTGATGGCAGGCAGACGGAGCTCATTGAGCAACAGATTGAGGCGCGCGGCATCAACCGTGTTCGTTACGCTCATGCGGCACCTCCGGTCTCGGCGGTACCGATGAGGCATTTGTAGGTCGCAAGCGGCACGAGCTGCACCACGACGTTCGGCAGGTTGGCGGGATCGGGGGCGAAGTGAGCACCTAGCCGGTTGAGGTCGGGCAGTCGGCCGGCCTCGAGGTCGGCGGTGAGCTGACCGGCGAGTTCGGTCTCGCAGCCGCGTTCATGAGCGAGCGCGAGGAGATCGACCATGATCCGGCAGGCTTTTTTGTCCGGCAAGCGTTCGCGCAACCGATCGAAGGTCTTCCGATAGGCATCGCGCGGGAACAGCCGATCTCGGTAGACCAGATTGAGAAGCGCCATCGGCTTGCGCCGCAGGGAATGGATCACGTGCCGATAATCGACGACCTGGTCGTACTTGCCATTGGGATGCGGCCGCCCACGCGGCAGGGTGACGAGATGGGTGCCGCCGACGAACACGTCGAGACGATCATCGTAAAGGCGCACCCGCAGCCGGTGACCGATCAGGCGCGATGGCACCGTGTAGAACACCTTGCGCAGGGTGAAGCCGCCGGACGATGTCACGCGGACGATCACCTCTTCGTAGTCGGAGGTGCGGCGATCGGGCAGCTCCTGCAACACCATGCGCTCGCTATCGATCCGCTTGGCGTTGCGGGCATTGCGGCGGCTGACGATCTCGTCGATGAAGCCGCGATAGGTGGCAAGATCGTCGAAGTCGACAGTTCCGCGCAGCAGCAAGGCGTCCGCGATTGCTCGCTTGAGATGACCGTGGGGCCCTTCGATCGAGCCATTCTCGTGGGCGACGCCTCGATTGTTGCGGGAAGGCCTCATGCCGTAGTGGGCACAAAGGGCCTCGTATCGCTGCGTCAGATCGTCCCGTGCATCACGATCGAGATTGCAGAATGCGGCCGACAGACTGTCGGTCCGATGCTCCCGCGGCGCCCCACCGAGCGACCAGAGGGCATTCTGCAGGCCTTCGGCCAAGGCAACGAAGCTCTCACCGCCAAGCACGACGTGGGCGTGCTCGAACCCGCAATAGGCCAAACGGAAGTGACAGAGACGATGATCGAGCGGGACCCCCGCGATCGTCACACCCAACTCGCCCATGTCTGTGAAGTCGGAGAGCCCTAGTTGGCCAGGCTCGTGGGTTTGGCGGAAGATCACCTGCTGCTCCTCGCCGTGGATCGCCCGCCAGGCACGGATACGGCGTTCCAGGGTACGACGGATACCGCTGCCGAGATCCGGATGACGTCGGAGCATCTCCTTGAACACCGCCACCGGGCGTAAGCCAGGGGCCGCCTTCAGGATCGGGACGATCTCGGTCTCGAACACCTCGCTCAACGGGTCCGGTCGTCGCCGGCCGCGGGGCGCCTTCCTTTGCGATGGAAGTCGGGGGTCTCTCTCGATCCGATAGGCGGTCGACGTACTGAATGACGCCTTGGCCGCCGCCACTGGCGGGCTATCGGTCTGACGGTACTTCATGTAGAGCCTTC